>DATATI010000053.1 GCA_036268875.1 Polyangia bacterium
GACGGTTCGTTTGGGACGATCATCTTCGGGCGCGCGTTATCGATCTTCGGCACGGCGCTGGCGGCCAGCGTGTACCTGTATTCGTACGGAAACGGCGTCGGACACCCCTGCACCGTCGACGGGCAAGCCATCACCTGCGGCCCGGTGAACGCCGGCACCATCTTTCCCGGATTCAACGCCCAGGTTCAATATGTGACGCCGACGCGCGCTGGGTTTGGCTTGCGGGTGGCGCTGTACGATCCATCGTTGCCGTCGCTTGAGACGGGACCAGGTCCCTACACGCTGCGCCCGCTCCCGCGCGCCGAGGCCGAGGTATCGTACGAGCGGGCTTTCGGCGAGACCGGCAAGCTGGTCGTAATGGCTCAGGGGCTTTGGCAGTACCTCGGCCGCCCCGCGATGGGAACCGCGCCGACCAGCGCCAATGTGCTGGGCGCGATCTTGGGCGGGCGCATCGAGGTGGCCAACTTCAGGCTGGGCGTTGGCATCTGGGGCGGCCAGGGGTTGGGCACCGGCGTGCCGATGCAATCGGGACAAGCGGTGGATCCCACCGGCGAACTGCGAGGATTCAAGGGCTACCTGGCCCACGGCATGTACAAGCTCGGCGATTGGGATCTCGGCACCGGCATCGGCGGATCGCTGGTCAGCGAGAGTGCCGATGACAAGAACACCCCCGCCCGCAGCATGATCTCCAGTAACACGGAAATTCACGGGGTCATCTACCGTCACATCGGCAACCTGATCCTGGGGGCCGAGTTCATGCACTGGATCTCGCACTGGCATCGTGGCGAGAGCCAGGAGCTGAACTTCACTGGTATCGACGCGAACTATCTCTGGTAATGGCCATTCAGAAGCTCGACGTCCCAGCCGCGACTTTGGGTGAAGGAGCAATCTGGTCGGAGCGCGACTCTTGTTTTTATTTCGTCGACATCGTCGGGCACCGGGTGTGTCGTTACCGGCCCGACGACGGAACGTATAGACACTGGCAGTTCAGCGGCTTCGTGGGTTCGTTGGCCGAATGTGAAAGCGGAGGGCTGGTCGTCGCCCTGGTCGATCGCGTCGTGCACTTCAAGCCCGAGACAGGGGTGGCCGAAGCGCGCGATTTGGTGATGCTGGAGCGCGATCGGCCGCGCAACCGCCTGAACGACGGCAAGCCCGATCCCTGGGGACACTTCTGGGTCGGATCGATGCAGGTCGACGAACTGGCGCCGAGCGGACGATTGTGGCGGGTCAGCGCCGCCGGCGAGGCGCGCTGCGTGCGCGACGGCATCACCATCAGCAACGGGATCGCGTTCGATGGGGAGCGGGGGCGAATCTATTTCGCCGACTCGAAGACGGGCGTCATCGAATGCGCCGAGCTGGACCAGCACCACCTGCCCAAGAGCTGGCGGCCGTTCGCGAAGGCCGAGGCCGGTGTTCCGGACGGCAGCGCCGTGGACGCGGACGGCTGCTTGTGGAACGCCGAATGGGACGGCCGCCGGCTGACTCGTTACACGCCCGACGGCCAGATCGATCGTGTCGTCGAGATCCCGACCCGTCGCCCGACGTGCCCTGCGTTCGGCGGTGCGGATCTGTGTTCGCTGTTCGTCACCAGCGCCAACCACAACCTGACCGCCGCGGAGCGGCTCTCCGATCCGCACGCCGGCGCCGCTTTTCTCCTGGGGCTTGACGATGTGCAAGGCCTGCCCCCGAACCTGTTCGCCCTTTGAAAGGACAATTCCATGCGCAAGAGAAACTGGTCCGCCGTCGCCGTCGCGTTTTTGGTCAACAGTGCCGGATGCAACAAGCAGAGCGAGGCGCCGGCCCCGGCGCCCACGCCCGCCAAGACCGAAGAAGCCCCCAAACCCGCCGCTGCGTCCGACGACGGCAACTTGGGCCCGAAGGTGGTCCCCGGGCCCGGCTACCTGCCGGAGTGCTTTGCGCCGTGGAGCAAGGACACCAAGTACCTCCAATGGCCGGCGAAGAAGCCGCCGTTCCGCATCGCGCTGGTCAACGGGTACGTGGGCAACGCCTGGCGCATCCAGATGGTCAAGACGGCCAAGGCCTTCGCCAAGGATCCGGCGGTGGCCCCGCTGCTCAAAGAGTTCAAGGTCGTCTCGACCGGCACTGACATCGCCGCGCAGCTGGGCGCCATCGAGGACTTCATCAACCAGGGCTACGACGGCATCGTCACGCTGGCGGTCAGCCCCGAGGGCTTCGACCGGGTGATTCGCCTGGCCGATAAAAAAGGCGTCATCATCGTCCCGTTCGACAATGTCCTCGACACCGACAAGGTCATGGAGGTCAACGAAGACCAGCTGTCGATGGGCAAGCAGTGGGGCGAGTTCCTGGACAAGATCCTCAAGGGCAGAGGCAAGGTGCTGGAGGTGCGCGGTCTGCAGGGCAACTCGACCGAACGTGATCGCCACGCCGGGTTCCACCAGATCATGGACGGCAAGAAGTACGAAATCACCGAGGTGGTGGGAAGCTGGGACGACGGCAAGGCGCAAAAGGCGGTGGCCGACGCGCTGGCGGTTCACCACAAGTTCGACGCGATGATGGTGCAAGGCGGATCGACCGGGGCCATCCGCGCGCTGCTGGACGCCGGCCACAAGCCGATCCCGGTGGCCACCGAGGCGGAGAACGGCGCCCGCAAGCTGATCGCCAAGTACCACACCAAGGGAATGAAGGGCCTGTCGCTGGGACAGTCACCCGGCCTGGCCGCCATCGCCATGAAGGCGGTCATCGAGGGACTGCAGGGCAAGGTGCTGCCGCAGAAGATCTCGGTGCCGATCCCGGCCGCCGACGACACCACACTGAAGGACGGCGACAACTATTATTCGAAGCTGTCAGACAATTTCTTCACGCCGAACGAATTTCCTCCCTGCGGCGTGAATATCTCTGGCGTGAAGATCATGAACGAGTCGGAGACCGACGTGAAATAGCGTCGTTTCCGCGCTTGCGACGCCGGTGACGCCGACGTCGCAGGCGAGGCAGACCTGGTCAGCTCAGGCCGGTCAGAACGCCCGCGTACCGCGGGTCCCCGAACGAGGGGGCGGGGATGCCGAACATGTTGACGAACGCCGCCAGAAGTTGATTGTGCGGTTGACCGTTATAAGTCACGAAACGGCCGGGGCGCATATTGCCGTTGCCTTTGCCCGCCAGAACGATGGGCAGGTTGTGTCGGTCGTGGGTCAGCCCGTCTTGTTGCTCGTTCACCCAGGCCACCACCGAACTGTCCAGCACGGAGGTTCCCCCGTCGTCGGTGGTGGCGCTCAACTTGTCCAACAGATAGCTGAGCTGTTGCGCAAACCAGTTGTTCACCCGGGTGAGGTCCGCGGCCTTGGTCGAGTCGTGCGACATCAGGTGATGCTCGCCGCTGGCCATCACCTGGGTGTGAACCACCGGGCTCTCGGCGATCGACCATTGCAGCGTCGCCACGCGGGTGAGATCGCACGCCATCGCCAAGGCCAGCAGATCCATCTGGGCCTTCCCGATCGCTGGGAAGTCGCCCACGCACGTCGCTGGGCGCCCGTCCTGCAGACAGGCCCGCGGCGTCAGGCTGACGGTCGGCGCCATCGGCACCGCCCCGTGACAGCTCTGGCCGGTGTTCAAGCTGCTGATCTCTTTTTCTAGCTCCCGGATCGACGTGACGTGATGGTCCAGCTTGCTGCGGTCATCCGCGCCGACCTTGGTCATCAGCGACATATAGTTCGAAAGTACGGCGTCCAGCACCGTACCGCGCCGTTTTTGCAGCGCCTGCATATCGGCCTGCGTGGCCGTGGTGTCGCCAAACAGCGTCGTGAAGACTTTGCCTGGGTCGTCCATCGGCGTGATCGGATCGTACGAATCCCGGTACGTCAGTCGCGTCACCATCGGCTCGAGAATCGTGCTGGTCGAATTAACGCCCAAGGCCAGCGACGACAGCTTGGTGCTGCCGCCGATGGCCTTGGCGATGACCTGATCGACCGAAGGGCCGCCGGACGATCCATCGATGATGTGCCCGGCGCGGCCGAGACCGCTGGGTCCGATCTTCATGCCGACCCCGGTCATCAGGGTTCCCATCCCCTGATCGTGCGGGTTGCCGCCCGGCGAGGTGTACGACATCTCGTTGTTCAACCCGGGCATGATCAACAGATCGGGAATGTGACTCTGCAGCGGGCTCAGAATATTGGAGAGAGTGAACGTGGTCTCATTGCCGGTGGGCTTCCACGCGTTCATGATCGTGCCGTTGGCGCTGAAGAAGACGATGAACCGCTTGGCCACCGCGCCTGCCGCGCGCGCGCGCCGCGGGCCGATCATGGCGCTCAGCAAAGGAAGGCCGATGGCGACGCCACCAGCGCCGCGAAGCACGGTACGACGGCTGAGCGTTTTCATTAGTGCACCACCTGCAGCTGCAGGAACGCTGGCGTTTGGGTCATCGCAACCGCCAAATCAAGAATCTGACGTTTGTTGGATTGGAACTGGGAAGCCAGCTTTTGAATGGTCGGATCGTCGTCGGTTGTCTCGAAGCGCCCGAAGCCGAAGCGGAAGAATTGCTTGACCATGCAGGCGCTGACCTGATCGCTGCCGGCTAATTTCTTGGCCAGCGCGACCGCGCCCACGAACGGACCGTCCACGTCGGTGCCGCTCAACTCGCCCGAGACATCGATCGGCAAACCGCCCTCCTGGTCACGCCATTTCCCGACGCCGTCAAAGTTCTCCATGGTCAGCCCGATCGGATCCATCAGCGCGTGGCAGGTGGCGCAGACCGGATCGGAACGGTGCTGGGTGAAGCGCTGGCGCGCGGTGGTTCCCGGCGTCACCACCGGCGGGGTGATGTTCGCGTTCGGCGGCGGCGCCGGGACCACGCCGCAGAGCACGCTTTCACGGACGAACTTGCCTCGCTGCACTGGCTCGGTGGTGTCAGCCTTGGCGAACGTGGCCAGGAAAGCCGGCTGGGTGAGAAGTCCCGCGCGCTGGGACGGATCAAGATCGAACCGGCTGTCGCCGCCGCCGGTCGGGGGCGGCAGCCCATACAAATTGGCGACCGCCGCCGGTCCGTATGAATACGGAGCGGTGAGCAGAGTCCCCAGGTCCCCCGGTCCACCGAACAGGGTGTGCTTGACGAAGCTCTGGGTCTCTTCCTTGAACGCCGCCCCCAGATCCATTGTGAACTCCGGAAAGACGGTCACGTCTTTTTGCATTCGATCGACACTGGAGACCTGCATCCATTCGACAAAGAACTGCGCCATTCGATCCTGGGCCATCGGGTTGTTGGCGGCGAGTAGACGCTGCGCCTGCGCGGCCACCTGGGCCGGCGTGCGCAGGGTGTCCTGCTGCGCCGCCGTGAAGAGGGCCGCGTCAGGCATGGACCCGATGAGGAAATAAGACAGGCGCGAGGCCATCTCCCACGAGGTTAGCGGAACGGTCGACGCGGTCGCGGGCGCCGCCGGGTCACCAAACTCGGCCCGATAAAGGAAGCCGGGGGACAGCAGGATGGTTTGCAAGACCATCTGCACGCTGGTGGGGACGTCGAAATCGGCGCGGCCCTTGGTGTAGACCGCCGCCAGGCTATCGATTTCGGGCGCGGTCAGCGGGCGGCGCCAGGCGCGCTGGCCGAACTGGGTGACGAAGCTGCGCACGCAGACATCTTCGTTCCCCGTCGGATCACAGCCGAGAAGCGTGTTCAGATTTTTGATCGCCGTTGCCGACAGCGCCTCGGCGGCCCCCAGATACTCTTGCGCCAAGGTGGTGTCGACGTTCTGCGTGTCGGCGTTGTTGGTGAATCCATCCGCCAGGGTGTCCGGTTCGAATTGCAACGCAGGCTGGCTGGTGTCGCCGAGCAGCGCCAGCACGGTGTTGTTGTATTCGATCCGCGTGAGCCGCCGCAGCGGCGATCTTCCCGGTACCAGCGCCAGGCTGGTCGTCCCGCCCGCGCCGTTGTTGCCGCCGACGCCATTGTTGCCGCCGCCGTTGTTGCCGCCGGCTGGAACCGCCGAGGAGGTCCCCGGCCGCGGACCGATGGTTCCCGTGCAGGCCGTGCCGGCGACGCTCGCCAGAGCAATCGCCGCCAAGGCAACCAGATTTCGCAAAGGGAGCGTCCTTTTCATGCTTCGCCAGTACAAAGGTTGTGCAGGCGGGAAAAGCGGCGCACTTTTTCGGACCACCGCCGATGGCGGTCCGATCGGAGGGCGCTCTGCGTCAGGCGGCCAGCCGCTGTGGCCGCCATTGCCGCCGTCCGGCGGCGGTCACGCAGACGTGGTAAAGCCGAGCTCCTGCGGTGCGAGCCTTTGTTCTCACAAGCTACGGGGGACCTGAGCACACGGTCCTGACCGACGTGCCGCAGCCGTCGCCCCGGGCCGGAGAGCTTTTGATCCGCGTCCGCGCCGCCGGTCTCAACCCCGTGGACTACAAGACGCGCGCCGGTAGGCTGAGGGTCATTCGTCGCTATCCGCTCCCGATCGTGATGGGCAACGAGCTCTCGGGCGTCGTCGAGGACCTGGGCCCGGGAGCGAGGCGCTTCGCCAAGGGCGACCGGGTGTTCGCGCGAGTGGACAGGGACACGATGGGCGCGCTTGCCGAGCTCGCGGTGGTCCACGAAGAGCACGTGGCGCGCATGCCGACTTCGGTGGACTTCCCGGCTGCGGCGGCCGTCCCGCTCGCGGCGCTCACCGCGCTGCAGGCGCTTCGCGACGAATTGCACGTGAGAGCCGGCCAGCGCGTGTTCATCCCCGGCGGCGCAGGCGGAGTCGGTACCTTCGCGATCCAGATCGCCAAGCTTCTGGGTGCCCACGTCGCGACGACGGCGTCCCCCCGGGGCCAGGCACTGGTCGCGCGACTTGGCGCCGATGTGGTGATCGACTACACGCGCCAGCGCTTCGAGGAGAAAGTGTCGGGCTACGACTCCGCGTTCGATCTTTTGGGCGGCGACACGCTGGCGCGTCTGTGGTCGACGCTCAAGCCAGGTGGACGTGTCGTCTCGATCGCCGGCAGACCGGAACCCGTCACGGCGCGCAAGGATCTGAAGCGTGGCAGCGGCCTCGCGGCGCTGTTCTGGATCGCCAGCCTGACGACGCGCTTTCGCGCCGCTCGCCGCGGCATCAGCTATCGCTATCTGTTCATGCACCCGAGCGGCGCCGACCTTGCCTACCTGGCCTCGCTCATCGACGACAAGAAGCTCGAAGTCATCATCGACCGCGTCTTCCCCTTCGCCGAGGTCAAAGAGGCGGTGGCCTATCTGGAAACCGGCCACGCCAAAGGCAAGGTCGTGGTGGCCATGAACTGATGGGCAGCGACGGCCGGCGAGAAAAGCCCGATAAGGGTCAACAGCTTTTCGGAAAATGGCGATCGGGCGTCACGGCAGCCTAGAAGTTGAGAGAGAATCCCTTGGAAAAGGTGCGACTTGTTCGCACCTGGCTGGACGCCCGGCGATGATTATCGTCGGCCGTCGTGATGATCCTTGGTTCTTTAATAGTGGCCCTGGCGGCCCCCACTGCGATGCCAGACGCGACCCAGTCGGATCAGCAAGCCCGCGCGCTGTTCAATCGCGCCGAGATCAACTTCAATCTGGGACGTTTCCGCGCGGCGATGGCCGACTATCAACTGGCTTATCAAGCCGAACCTCTGCCGGGATTCGTCTTCAACATCGCGCAGTGCTATCGCAACCTGGACGACTACGACCGGGCCGGCTTTTTCTTCCGCCGCTACTTGGCGCTGGATCGCTCGTCGCCTCGCCGGGCCCAGGTCGAAGCGCTGATCAGCGAGATGGAGTCGCGAAAAAAGACGGGCGGCGATCCGGCGCTCGCGTTGGCTGACGTTCGCCCCCCGCCGACCGCGGATCGGCTGCCAATCTCGCTGGACGAAGCGCCGAACGGCGGCGTCGCCGCCGGCCAGGACGATCGCCCTGGCGTTTTTCGTCGTAGGTGGTTTTGGGCCACCGTGGGCGGCGTGCTGGCCGCCTCGGCCTTGACTGCGGCGCTGCTGCTGGATCGCGATCGCGCCAGCGACGGGCTGATGCCCATCGATGCCCGCGGGAAATAGACCATCCCTCACTTGGCGTTTCCGATGGCTGGTCTTACCTTTGCGGCATGACCCGGGGCCTGATGGCGGTGCTGTCGCTGGGGATGGCTATGGGCTGGGTCGGATGCAGCGCTCAACCGACAGGCCTCATCGTCGATCTGAATGACATCCGATTCGATCTGGACGAATTGCAGTACGGCGTCAGCCTGGCCGCCGCGCCGGACGGCAGCGCACCGAAGATCCTTCTGGACCCAGCCGGCAAGGGACGGGTTTCCGAACGGCTGGCCAGCGGCGCGCGCTTGCAGCAAGCGATCTACGTCGACGATCGTTACGGCGGCCAGGATGTCATCTGCGAGGTGACGGGCCTGTCCAATGGCGTGGTGGTGGCGACAGGCAACACCGCGGGCAGCTTGCGGCCGCAGCACCTGACGGAGGTGACGGTGATTCTCTCCGCACCGGACGACGAACCGGCCGGCGCTGACGGCGGCGGTGGATCGACAGCCTTCGACGCCGGCGCCGAGAGGCCCAGCGCGAGCGACATGAAGGACAGTGGCGAGGGCGGCGCGTCGCCTCCCATCACCGACGCTGCGGGGAGCGGCGGCATGACCGGCGCGGGCGGCGAGCATCGGGACGCCGCGCCGGACAGCGGCGGTGGCAGCGGCGGTGGCAACGTCGTCGAGCCGAGGTCCGGCGCGGGCGGCAGCGGCGGGACGGGGCCAGCCCCAGGCACCGGCGGCCGCTCACCACCGCCACCTCCTCCGCCGCAAAAAAATAAAGGCGCCACCTGTCAGCGCGTCACCGATTGCGCGCCCGGATTGTTCTGCGTCGACGGCGTGTGTTGTACCGCCCCCTGTATCGGCGGCTGCCGGCGCTGCAATGATCCGCAGGCGCTGGGCGACTGTCACCTGGCGGCGGGTGGCGGCAAGGATCCGCGCGGAAGCTGCGTGCCCCATTCGGCGTGCGAGGGTAACGGGACTTGCAACGGCAACGGCGGTTGCGCGGTCTCCCCCGTCGGCACCGCCTGTGGCCCGGCTTCGTGCCAAAGCAAGAGCCAGCTGATGCCGGCCGCCACCTGCGACGGCAATGGCATCTGCCGGCCCCCACCGCCGATGATGAAATGCGACAAGGGCATGACCTGTGTCGACGGCAGTTGTCGTTCGATGGGCAGTTAGACAGGAAGACAATGGACGCCAGCCAGCTGCGACGGCGCTGTGGAACCTGCGGGATGCGGTTCGACGGCCACATCTCGATCTGTCCCAAAGATCATTGCGCCCTCGGCCCGAGCGATCCAGCCGTGGCCGAGCTGGGCAGCTATCGGCTGCTTCAGTGCATTGGCGGCGGCGGAATGGGCGCGGTCTATCGGGCCGTCCATCGCCAGATCGGGCGCGCGGTGGCCATCAAGGTCATGCGCCACGAGCTGATCGCCGAACGGCGTCTCGTCGATCGCTTCTTTCGCGAGGCCCGAGCGGCCAACCTGGTCCGCCATCCCCACATCGTCGAGGTCTACGATCTGGTGGAGAGTGAGCGCGATATCTATTTCATCATGGAGCTGCTGCGCGGGCAGGACCTGCACGACGCCGTCTATCGGCCGGAAGGCGCGCCGATGACCGTCAAGCGCGCGGTGCCCATTCTCCAGCAGATCGCCGACGGCCTTCACGCCGCGCACGCCCGCGGAATCGTCCACCGCGACATCAAGCCCGAAAACATTTTCCTCACCGACAAGAACGGCGCGCGGGATTTTGCCACCGTCTTCGACTTTGGCGTCGCGAAGATTGACGACCACGACGCTCGCCTGACCTCCGACGGCTCCGTGCTCGGGACGCCCGAATACATGGCGCCCGAGCAGGCACGCGGCCAGGGAGTGGACGGGCGCGCCGACATCTATTCGCTCGGCTGCCTGGCGTACGAGATGTTCAGCCGACAGCAGGTCTTTCGGGCGGCCACCTCCGAGGAGGTGCTGGCGATGCACGTGACCAAAACGCCCACGCCACTTTGCCAGATCGCGCCGCTGGTGCCGCCTGCCTTGAGCGAAGTGGTGATGCACGCGCTGGCCAAATCACCGAAGGATCGACCGCCCACCGGGCACGCATTCGCCGAATCCCTGGTCCGCGCCGCCGGCGAGCGCCTGTCGAAGGGCGCCGCCTGGGACGGCGGACTGACCCCCGCCCCCCGATCAGCCAGCGGCGGGTTGGTGCTGCGCGCCGCCGACAACCGATCGCGCCGCTGGCGCGCACTTGCCGTCGGCGCCGGCGCCGCGGTGTTGCTTCTGGGCGCGGCGGTGGTGGCCAAGCAGGATCATGCTCGACGCGCCGCCCGCGCGTCGATTGGGGGTGCCGCCTCCCATCCGGCGGTGCCTGGCGTGGCGGAAACTGCTTCCGCCACGGCGGCGGCCCTGATAACGGTCGTGCTCGAGTCAGAACCGACTGGCGCCAGCGTGAGCGCGAGTTCGGGCGACTGGCTGGGAACGACGCCCTACCGCATGACCATGCGGCCCGGCGACAGTCGACGGGTGCGGGTACAGAAAGCGGGCTATCAGCCAGTCGAAAAGACGGTCGCCGCGAAGACGGAGGCCATCGTCGCCCTGCAGCTAGAACCGCTGTCCGGGCGATCGGCCAGCGTCCGGCGGCGCGGTCGCGACGGCGGACCCGAGCCAGAGCGTGCGACTGACTCGCTGGCGGACACCATGAATCCGTTTTCGAAGTAGAAACGGAAACACCCGGGGCGGTGAACAGACTCTCAAAGCCCGTAAGCCCGCCCTTACAGCAAGACGAAGGCCCCCAGGAAACCGGCGATTTTCCCGGGGAGTATCAGGCGTAGCGAACAAAGTGATTCAGTTTGATCGATTTCGTGATGCCGTAATACGGCAGGCTCCATCGATTTACCTTTGACGAACAGCCGCTGGTTCGACCATTGTTGAATCTCAGAGCTCGAGCTCTTGGAGGTTCTCATGACTCGCTCGTTTGCGCGTGGCGCATTGTTCGCAGGCGCCTGTCTGCTGGGTTTGGGATGCAGTGCCAGCAGTGAACCCGGCGGCGTGATTGGGGGCGGCGGTGGAAGTGGTGGATCGACGACGCCCACCAGCAGCGGCGGAAGCGGGGTTGACGCCGGCTCCGGCAGCGGCGGCGACAGCAGCACGGGCGGCGCGCCCGGGACCGGGGGCGCGGTGGTCGACGCGGACACCGATTCGCCCGTCATCACCGGGATGGGCGGCGGCTTGCCAACCGTCACCAGCGACGGCGATGGCGATCGGATCATCGGACCGACGTTCACCTCCGATCCATTGACCACCCGCCAGGCGGGGGTGCCGGCGAGTCGTTCTTTCAACTTCACCATGCCGCTGGCGCAAAGCAAGTACTACACCGGCGCGGGCCAACAGAACGCCGTCACCAATCGATCGATCTCTGTCAGCGTGCCGATGCAGTACGACCCGACCAAACCGGCGGCGCTGCTGGTCACGCAGGATGCCCAGGAAAGCGGTTATTTGCCGGCGGTCATCGACAATCTGATCGCCATGAAGCAGGTGCCGGTGATCGTGTCGATGTACATCGCCAATGGCGGCGGCGATTCGGTGGGGAACGAGCGCGGCCTGGAGTACGACACCGTCTCTGGCTTGTACGCGGAGTTCGTGATCAAAGAGGTGGTGCCGGCGGCGATCGCGCAGGCGATGACCAAGCTGAACATCGATCTCAAGATCACCGACGATCCGAACGGCCACGCCACGCTGGGTGGCAGCTCGGGCGGGGCGGCGGCGTTCTCGATGATCTGGTGGCACCCGGATCTGTTCCGGCTGATGATCGGGTTTTCGCCGACGCTGGTGACTCAGGTGCCGGCCAGCTCGCCGTTCCCGCACGGGTGCTGGATCTATCACGACATCGATCCTTACGACGCCACCGCGCCGAACGGCCTGGTGGTCGCCGACTGCGAACCGACCACCGGCTTTGTCGGGGACAGCACCCCGGACAAGTGCGACACCCCGCTGTCGCAGGCCAAGTGCGAAGCCGTCGCCGGCTGCGCCTGGAACACCAAGATCAACAAACCCATTCGCGTCTGGCACCAATCGTCGCAAAACGATCTGGGCGCGGGCGGCTCGCCCAGCAGCTACCGCAACTTTGATCTCGCCAACCAGCGAGTGGCGGCGGCGCTGAAGCTGCGCGGGTATCACTATCACTACGACCACGCCAACGGCGCCAATCACAACGACGATCGCGTGCAGCGCCAGACCATCGTCGAAGCGATGAAATGGTTGTGGCGCGGTTACCCGATCGATTGACCGCCTGGTCCGGCGCCGTCGTTCGGGCCGGGGGGGACAACCGTCGCAGGATCAGGGGGCCGGAGGCAGGCCCAACAGAAACGGCGCTACGGCGTTCAAGTAGTTGACGCCGTTGTAGTTCGGGTTGTCGTGAGAGCCGCCGGCAAACTCGCACCAGATGACCGGATAGGTGGCGGGGCAGCCGGTGTACTTCAGGCAGGCCGGAAACTTGGGGTCGTAGGCTACGGTGTCTTTTCCGACGCAGCCGTTTCGTTTCAAGATCTCGTCGCGCGCCGGTGCCGAGCCGTAGGTGTCTTCGATGGTGAAGAGCTGGGGCAGCGGTCCGACGGGGTTGTTGGTGTCGACGTCCGACACGATCATGAAGGTGGCGGTGGGGCCGGTGCACGCGTTTCGATGAAGGCGCAGACCGCCCGCCAGCGAGTAGATTCCTCGAAGGGTATTCGCCGACGCGCAGCCGGCCAGGAGCGCTTCCCAGGCGCCGCTGCTGCCCCCGCCGGCGAACTCGGTGCCGAGATCGACGCAGAAATTCGCTTCCACCCAGCTCTGCACGGCGGTGAAGTAGGGAATCTCCGGCCCGTTCACGCAAGTGGCCACGTTCTTGATGTCGGGCGAGCAGCGGATCCCACCGTCCGCGAAGCAGGAGCCGACGCTGGCCAAGCTGACCTGCTGCAGGCCGACCTGGATGGCGCCGCCTTCGCCTGGGATGCTGAAAGCAGCGCCCGTCAGGGGCGGCATCGGTCCGCATCCGTTGGCACCGAAGAACACGGGATAGGGATGATTCGGGTCATAGCCGGCGGGCAGCTCGATGGTGTAGTCGCGGTCCAGAAAGGTCTCGCCGTTGGCGGTGGACTGAAAGTTGACGCCGCCCTTCGCGAATGGCGGCGCGATACAGTTCGAAGGGCAATCCGGCACGGTGCAGGCGGCGCAAGTGGGGATCGTAATCCTGTGATTGGTGAACGTGGTCGCCACGGCGCCCATCGGCATCTTGCCGCAGCCCGCGCTTCTCAGGCCCGTGCGGCCTTTGGCTGGCCAGCCCGCGCTGCCGTCGACGCTGGCCGCGTCGGGGACGCCGGCGTCAGAGACTGACCCGCCGCTGCCGGCGTCCGCACCGCCGACGCCGCCCGTGGCGCCCGCGCCTGCTGTGTCCGAAGCCGCCGAGTCAATGGAGCTGCCGCCGCCACCGCCGGCGACGCCGCCCGATCCAGCCCCTCCGCTCCCCTGGCCAATGCTCCCCCCCGACTGACCACCTCCGGCGTCGTCGACCGACTTGCTGCTGGTACAAGAGGCGGCGGCCAGGCCGATCAAAACCCCGGAACGCAAAATAATACGCTTCACAAATGAATTGGACGTTCGAGGGTCCTCAAACAGGCAATTTTCCCTTCATTGCGGGTACCAGGGCAGGTACCAGGCCGGCAACTTATCAATTACAAAACTCGCCAAACGCCGAGCTGTCCGCCTTCCCTGAGCGGAGCTTTATTGAGCCGGCCCACAGTATTTCCCCCTGTCACCCGGACGATTGGGCTACGATGTAAGTGCTTTCCCTGGTTAGGTGCCGGACTTTTGTTCCGTCACGGAGATCCGCACCGCCATGGATGGAATGTGGAGATTTCTCCACAAGGAAGGGTGACGTGCAACCGGCTTTCGCTCACGTGTCGAATCACCAAATGTCTCTCCAGGAGCTGCACGCTGAGCTCCAGGAGCAGGGGATCTTCAAGCCGTCTCGCTTCTGGATGGCGCAACTTCTGCTGTGGATCCCGACCTTCCTTGCCTCGTATCTGGCGTTGGTGGTCCTGCCGTTTGGTCTGGCGTGGTTGCTGATCGTCCCGCTTTGTTCGGTGGGCATCCTGACGATGGGATTCGTCGGCCACGATGCCGGCCACTATGCCCTGTCAAAAAAGCGATGGGTGAACGACGTCTGGGGACAGTTCAGCATGACCTTCCTCTGCGGAATGAGTTTTGGTTATTGGCGCTCGCGCCACAACCAACACCACATTCATTGTCAGGAGGTCGACGGCGATCCGGATATGCACTTTGGCGTGCTGTTCTCCGTCTATCCGAATTCGGACAATTGGCATTCGCAAGTGGGACGGGTTTTCCTTCGCATCCAGAAATGGGCTTTCTGGCCCTTGGCATCGTTTTACTGGGTTTCGCTTCGTTATGACGGAATTCGCGATCTCTTTCAGCAACCGGAGCAGACCAAAGTCGATCGGTTCCTGATTCCGCTGCATTGGATCGTTCTGCTGATTATTCCGGGGCTTGTTTTTGGATGGCTGCCGGCCATCGCGGCGTATGTCACCATGTCGTGCCTGTCATCGTTGATGACCGCTTCCGTGTTCATTCCCAACCACATCGGAATGCGACGCCTTCAGACCGGCGACAACATCAGCTATCTGGAGCAACAGATCACCACCAGCCGGAACATCACGAACCCTCGGCTTCTGGATTTCTATTACGGCGGCCTCAACTCGCAGATCGAGCACCATCTTTTCCCGCGCGTGCCGCACCACCGGTACCGCGCCATGCGTCCCATCGTGCGGGCATTCTGCCAAAGGAATCAGCTTCCTTACCAGGAGGCCAACCTGTACGCGGCGCTGGCTTCGGTCGGGGCCCACCTGGGAAAGATGACCGCGGCGTTCCAGGCGACCCGCTAGCCCTTCGCCTCAACCCGGGCCAAGGTTGAGTTCCGCGCCCGACTCTGAAAGAAGGGTTCCATGGCAAACGGCGGACAGGAGTTCGATCCAGAACAGCTACAGCGCCTGGTGGGCGACCTTTGGCGGCGGCTGTGGAGCTCGCGTCGGCTGGTCCTGGCGGTGCTCTCGACGGTGTTAGTTCTTTTTGTTCTGGTCGATTCGTACTACCAGGTCGAACCGGACGAGGTGGGAATGGTGACCCGCTTCGGACGTTTCGTGCGCACGGCCACTCCCGGCCCGCACGGCAAGTTCCCGTTCGGGATTGAAAAGGTGCAGAAGGTCCCGGTCGAAAGGCAGCTCAAGCAAGAGTTCGGCTTTCGCACCGTCCGCGCCGACATCGAGAGCACCTTCCGCAAGGACGAGAAGACCGCCGCCGAGTCGCTGATGCTGACCGGTGATCTGAACGTGGCGACGGTGGAGTGGATCGTCCAGTACAAGATCTCCGATCCGTACAAGTACCTTTTCAAGCTGCGCGACGTGGACCAGACCTTCCGTCTGATGTCCGAGGCGGCGATGCGCACAGTGGTCGGCGACCACAGCGTCACCGAGCTGCTGACGGTGGGCCGCGAGTCGATCGCGGCCAAGGCCAAGGAGCTGCTGTCGGACCTTTGCAAGCGCTACGACAACGGGATCTCCGTTCAACAACTGGTGCTGCAGGACGTGGATCCGCCGGAGTCAGTCAAGCCGTCGTTCAACGCCGTCAACCAGGCCATTCAGGAACGTGAACGGGCCATCAACGAAGCGTGGGCCGAATACAACCAGGAGATTCCGCGCGCCCGCGGTCTGGCCGAGCAGAAGATCGAAGCGTCTGAAGGCTACGCCGTCGATCGGGTCAATCGCGCCAAAGGCGACGCCCAGCGGTTCGTCGCGCTGCAGGAACAGTATCGGAAGGCGCCCGAGGTGACCCGCACCCGCCTTTACCTTGAGACGATGGCGGCGGTGCTGCCCACCGCGGGAAAAAAGCTGATTTTCGACGAGAAAGCCAAGGGTATCCTGCCGCTGTTTCCGCTGGGCAACACCCAGGACGCCGCCAAGGAGCCGACGCCATGAACGGCTGGTCTGGCTTTCGTGGCTGGCTGATCGGCGGCGCCATCCTGATCGTCGTGGTGGCCACGCTGGCCTCGACTTTTTATTCGGTGTCCGAAACCGAGCAGGTGGTGATCACGCAATTTGGCGAGCCCATTGGCCAGGCCGTCACCGCTGCCGGTTTGCACGTCAAGGTCCCGTTCGCCCAGGACGTGAACGTCTTCGACAAGCGCTGGCTGGAGTGGACCGGCAATCCGAATCAGATTCCCACCCGGGACAAGAAGTACATCTGGGTCGAGACCTACGCGCGCTGGCGAATCGCCAACCCGCTGCTGTTCTTCCAGCGCCTGCGCGACGAGCGCGGCGCCCAGTCGCGCCTTGACGACATCATCGACGGCGACACCCGCAACGTCATCGCCAATCACAACCTCATCGAAGTGGTGCGGGTCAGCAACCGGGCCTTCGAGCGCGCCGAGGACGTCGAGGACGTGATGGAAGCGGAGGCCATGCGCCAGGTCGAGCTGGGGCGCGACAAGATCACCCGCCTCATCCTTGAACGCGCGTCCAAGGTGATGCCCGACTACGGCATCGAGCTGGTGGACGTCCAGATCCAGCGCGTCAACTATATCGAGACCGTGCAGGCCAAGGTCTTCGAGCGAATGATCTCCGAGCGCAAGCGCATCGCCGACCGCCATCGGTCCGAGGGCCAGGGCAAAAGCGCCGAGATTCGCGGCAAGAAAGAGCGCGAGCTGAAGGTCATCGAATCGGAGGCCTACCGCAAGACCCAGGAGATCATGGGCCGCGGCGACGCCGAGGCCGCCGAGATCTATGCCAGCGCCTACAACCGCGATCGCGATCTTTATCGCTTCTTGCGCACGATGGACACCTACCGCACCACCATCGACAAGAACAGCTGGTTGGTGCTGTCCACCGACACGGACGTCTTCCGATACTTGCAATCAACCAGTGGCGCGGCCGCGGCGCGCCCGACCAAGCATTGATGTCTGCGGGCGGTCCTGATCCGTACGAGGTGCTGAACGTGTCGCGGTCAGCGACCCAAAGTGAAATCCGCGCCGCTTACCAGGTGCTGGTGATCAAGTACCACCCTGATCATCATCAAGGGAATCCGCTGGAAGATCTGGCCAGCGCGCGCCTGGCGGAAATCAACCGCGCCTACGAGATCCTCTCCGACGAGAGCCGCCGGTCCGCCTATGACGCGGGCGCTGGTGCGCGGCCGGGGCCGGTGCCGGCGCCCAATCCTCGAACCGCCCAGCGCCTGGTCGGGGGAGTCGCCTTGCTGCTGATCATCCCGCTGGTTCTCCGGATCGGCGGGGTGGCGATCCGTGGGGTGGCGATCCTGGCCCGCGACCTTTTCGAAGCGACCGCCTCCATGCCCGGCGGGCGTCCGGCCGCGGTCACCGTCGTTGCCCTGACCATCCTGGTCGTGACCTTGCTGCGACGACGGCGATTGCGCTAAAATTGCGTCAAGGCGACGCGCGATGGCCCCTTTCCAATCATCTGAAGAGTTTCTTCACGCGGTAAAGGAACTGATGACCCGTCTGCGGGCCAGCGGGCATGACGACGCCATCGCCGAGCTGAAGCAGGGTTTCAAATACATGAACGGGATGGCCGATGGGTGGGCGCTGCTGCTGTCGTCGATCGAGACGGTTCAGGCCAAATTCGGGCCGCGCTTCACGCCGGATGAGCGCGAGGCCCTGGCGGGGATCCACGCGGAGGTTTATTCGAACGTGACGCGCAACAAAGGCTGACCGGCGGTTCCGACGAAGCGCCCCCGCTTTGCTCGACGCTCCAGAAAGCGCTCAGCGGCGCGCGCGGGGCAGGAGTGACCGGGCACTCCTCTGACAATCCGCCGCGCACTCGGGAAAAAGCAGGACGAACGCCGCCTGGTTCATGCAGTGCTGGCGCAACGACTCGCGCGCCACCTCGGGCAAGCGGCAGTCTCCTGCAGATCACCGTCCGCCCGTTCGAAGATCGCCTTCTTCAGCGTCGGCCGTCGCCGCGAGACGATGGGGATGATATCCGCCGACCGCATCAGCGCACCCGACCGCTGGCCCCTACTTCACCGCTGCGGGCGCGCTGCCCCGGGCAGGGCTGTGAGTGATTTTTCCGAACTTCTGCTAAAGCATCCCGCGCAACAGATCGACGTAAAAATTGCCCAATGTCTTGCTGCCGCTTGGCCCCGGCCGGCGGGTGAATCCGCGCGCCAGCACCAGGGCCACGCAGATCCCGGCGGCCGCCGAGGTGAAGTTGTGCCAGGCCAGGGCCGCCATCTGCGACAGATAGCGCATGGTGGATTGACCGGAATACCCTTGCCAGTTGGTGTTGGTGGAAAAGCTTGGCTCCTACGCCGAATATGAAAAGAATGCCCTGGACGGGGCTGCGAAGGATGCCGTCTCGGCGCTGTCGGGTTTGGTCGGTGCGGCCGGACAGCAGCGCCTGGCCGCTGCGACCGCGGCGCTGGAGCTCGGCCGCCCGATAGGCGCACAAGCGGGAGCTCTCACTTCGCCTTGACGATCAGGTAGCGCAGCGGCCTTTCGGGCAAGAGGTTTTCCAGCGCCAGCGTCTGGCCAAGGGGAAGCTCGACGACCACGCCGGCCTGCAGGGTCACCGGCGATTCGCCGACCCGCGCCACCCCTTCACCTTCGACGACGATCAACACCTCGGCGCATTCTTGCTGCCGGTGAGCGCCGACGACGCCGCCGCCTTCAAGCTCACAAGCCAGGATGGCGCCGAATGGCGGCCGCGGTTCGGCGGCGCACAGGTTCCAGACCAACACGGCGCCGCGGCCGCCGAACAGACGCTCGCGACGATCGTGGGGACGCGTTCGATTCCACACGGCGTCGTCGCTAGCGATCGCTCGGCGGCGCTCCGTACATCGCCGCGATCCCGTACGCGGGTGCGATGCCATAGGGGGGTGCGATGCCGCCGGTGCCCGCTTGGCCGTCGCTGCCGCTGTCTTTGGCGTCGCCGCCGCCGTCTTGGCCGCCGCTGCCGCCGCTGCCGACTTGACCGCCGCTGCCGCCGCCGATACCGCCGCTACCGTTTTGACCGCCGCTGCCGCTGCCGCCGCTGCTCCCCCCCGTGCCGGTCGCGCTGTCGGCGGCGGTGTCTTTCCCGGCGTCGTTGCCGCTTGAACCGCTGCTGCAGGCCGCGGCGCCGAACAGCGTGGCACCGAAGGTGAACAGCGCGGCCCGTCCCAGACGGCGGCCCGGAAGCCGAGGGGGCGCGCTGGCCCTCTGTTCGGCCAGAAGCGCGACGCCGCAGAAGGGGCAGCGCTCGTCGCTGGCGCGCACGTGACGTTGGCAAGAGAGACAAGGAATGAGATGGCTCATGTCGGGATCTCCTCAATCACAATATCGAAGCGGCCATTGTCGAACGGTTGTCCGGGCGCCGGCGCGACGGGAACCAATCGCTCGCGCTTGCCCTGCCGCTGAAACTCCAGCGCGCGGTGATGACAAAGCGGATTGTTGCCCGCCTTGCCAAACAGACTGAACGACGTCCAGGTGCACCCGGCCAGGCACGTGTCAGCGTAATAACAGGTGCGGCAATAGCCCCATAGATCGTCGACGGTCCGGTCGCGGGTGTAGCGCAGCGGCGCCGAACGCTCCCAGATGTCGCGCAACGAAGCGTCGCGCAGGTTGCCGCCGGTCCACGGATCGGTCTGCAGCGACGGACACCCTTTGATGGCGCCGTCCGCTTCGATCCCCAGGGTCGTGCGCCCGGCTCCGCAGGAAGCCATGTGACCACTCGGCATGGTCCCGCGCAGAACGGCTTCGTAAGGACCAAAATAACCAATGTTGTTTCCCGGCCACAACATCACCCCGGCTTTGTCGCAACGGTGTTTCAACGCCGCCAGCATCGGGAACAGTTCCAGCAGATCGGACGGCTGCGGCAGCAGGTCGGGTTGGTCGGCGGCGCGGCCCATGGCGGCGGTCAGTTGCACTTGCCAGGCCTTGGCGCCGACCGCGATGACGGTGTCAAGGATCGCCGGCATCTCCGCCAGCGAGAGGCGATTCACCTGCGTGTTGACGCAAATATTGAGTCCGGCAGCGCGCAGGTTGGAAAGCGCGCTCAGCGCCGATTGATACGAACCACGGACGCCGCGCAGCCGATCGTGCGTGGCTTCCAGGCCATCCAGCGAGACGCTGACACTTTGAAGACCCGCCTCGGCCGCGGCGGCGACCCGCTCGGCCGTCAGGCCGCGGCCACCGGTGGTCATGGTGGCCTGGATACCCCGACGACGAAGCGCGCGGACGATCTCCAGCCAGTCATCCCGCAGATAGGCCTCGCCGCCAATCAGCGTCACCTCGCGCACGCCCAGGTCCGCCATCTGGTCGACGAGATCCAGACATTCAGCCGTGGTCAGCTCGTCGGGCCGCGCTCGCCCGGCGCGCGATCCGCAGTGCACGCAAGCGAGATCGCAACGCAGGGTGATCTCCCAGACGGCATAGATCGGCCGCACCTCATCGACGCGCCGACTCTCCGGAGCCAACGGCAGATGCCGGCGCGCCGGTTGCGCCTCGGGGGCGACAGGCAGCGAGCGGCGAAGCGCGATGTCGGGCATGGGCGGTGTCACTGCCAGCAAACGCTACGCCAAACCTTCGCCGCGCGATATCCCTGAATCTGTGCGTTCGGAGCCACCTGGCCGGATGGACGCGCCTCAAATTTCTGTGACGGACCGATGTCCGTCCGCCTCTTCCCTCGACCTTTTCGGGATCCGCGCCTTCTCCGCGACAGGCCCGCCCACGCGTAGCCGCACGCCGCAAGATCCCGTCCCGCCGCTAAGGCGAGTAGTCGATGCGGAACGTCTGGTTGGCGGCGCCGCTGTACGGATACTGATCGATCTTGGCGCCGTCGGCATAAGACGATCCGGCGACATCAAGAGACAGCGTTCCTTGTTTGACCATGATGCTGAACCAACCATCGCCCACCGAGGAAATCGCCCAGCGCTGACTGTCGCTGCCGGTATATGCCCACTGGACGATGGTGCTGCCGTCGGCGCCGACAGGAGGATGAGCGTCCAGACACTTGCCGCTGTTCTTGGCGCAAAAGCTGTAAAAGCCGTCGCCCAGGCTGGTCACCTTGAACTTCTGATTGTCCGTGCTGGCAAATCCCCATTGCACGACGTGGGCGCCGTCAGCGGTCGATGAACCGGAAATGTCCAGACAGCGGCCGCTGTGCTGGGCGCAGACCCGATACGTCTTCGCCGGATCAAACACCGGCGCTGGCTCGCGCCACACCGTGACTGGAATGTTGTAACCCTTGCACGATTTATATCCGTCGGTCTGATGAGGCGAATCCGCAGCCACGCAATTGTTTGCGCACATGGCGTTTGTTCCAAAAGGATTGGTGTACGGGACGGTGCCTTGGTTGGCGCCCAGGCGGCCGGGCACCACCGACTGCGCAAAGCCCGGACCGTTGCAATAAAAGGCGTCCAGCTTTCCGGTGGAAGGATTGGGGTTGAAGATGTTTCCGAAGAACGTTCCTTCTTGATTGGGAAAATAAGTGCTCTTCCCCCAACCCACAGACGGCGCCGGCGAAACCAGCCACAACGGAATGTGGACGCCGGCCGTGTTGATCCGCGCCATCATGCAGGCGGAGATCCCTTCCTGGCAGCTCTTGTCGCAGGCGCCGTTCTCCCAGCCTGGCCCGAAGCCCAGCTCGCCGGTGAACGTGTACCAGTTTCCCGATTGATCCTGTTTCTTGATGCTGTGCCCAGCAGGCAACGCGCACTTGACCAGATAGCTGGCGGTGGTGCGCCCCTGCGCCGTGCTCATCAGCCCGGTGGTCGACGCCAGGCCATTGCCGGTGGCCAATCCATTGAACGCCGACAGGCCATTGAATGCCGACAGGCCGTTGAACGCCGACAATCCGTTGATTGAAGAGAGGCCGTTGGTTGATTGCAGCTCTTGATCCTCCAGATTGGTGGGAGCCGTTTGCTCGGCACAACTGGGCGCCGCGCAGAGAATGGCGAGCGGCAACCAAAGGCGACGGACGAGAGAGAAATGCAACATCGGCGAATATAAGAGCAGTAATCAAGCCAACGGTTCCTTACGCGTTAGAACGACAGGCTATTGAAATTGTTCAGCATGAACAAACGCTGCGCGGCGAGCCTTGTTGCCCGACAGGCAACGAAGCCGTTGTTCTTTAAACGCCGGCGCGCCCGGGGACGGCGACCGTCGTCGGCGGGTTGGCGCGCAGCCAGAGGTCCACCGCGCCGAGCGCGCGCGAGAGCGCCGGGGTGGCGATCGCCGCAGCGAATTCCTCCCGCGCCTGCTCGGCCAGCGCCCTGGCCCGGACGCGCTGGTCGGCGCTCGGCCACAGCGCCCGGGCCAACCCGAAATGAACCTCGGCCAACCGCGCCGGCGCGCCCGCCTCGTGCTGTTCGCGGTTCCTCACCGCCCGTTCAAGAAAGGGCTGTGCTTCGGCGGTCAGCCCATCGTCAAGATAGGCGAGGCCCAAGGCCGTCAGTGCGCAGGTGACGAAGATGCCGTCGGGCTCGGTCTCGCGCTCGAAGATGGCCAGCGCCCGTTGCGACACCGCTCGCGCTTCGGCGAAACGCCCGAGCTGGTTCAGGGTCTCACTGTGATTGGATAGAAAAAGCGCGGTGCGCGGATGTTCCGGTCCGAGGGCGTCTTCCAAGATCTGAATGGCCCGCTCGCCGCGTTTGACGGCTTCTTCCAGATCGCCCTGTTCGGCCAGATAAAAAGCGATGTTGCCGATCGAGCTGCCCAGATCAGAGCTGTCAGAGCCCAGCGCCTTCTCTTTGGCGGCGATGGCCCGCTGGGAATAGTCAATCGCCTCGGCCAGGCGGCCCTGCATGTGGCGCATCAGCCCCAGGTTATTGAACAACCAACCCCATAGACGATCGTGGCCGCCCATCCGAAGCAAAACCGTCTCCGCGTGCTTGGCCCACACATCGCCCAACTCGAAACGCGCCTGCTGGGCGGCCATCCCCACCAATTGCGTCGCCGCCTCGGCCGCTGCCTCATCATGGCGAACCACTTCGGCGGTCCACAGCGCTTCTTCATAGCTGCGCCCCGCCGCCTCCAGCTCGCGGCGCTCGGCGTGAACGGTGCCTTTTTCAAGCAAGGTTTCTGCCAGCAAGGGACGGTATCCAGTGGCGCGGACTTCGGGCTCCAGCGGCAGGATGGCTTTCAGGGCGTCCGCCAGCCGCCCGACCCGCGCCAAGGTGCGCACCTCCGCCAGGTGAGCGCGCAGTCGATCAACTTCGGCGCGCACTGCCGGATCGTGCGGGGGCTTGACCACCGCGCGCAGCAACGCGACGTCGGCGCAGCGATCGATGCTGGGCAAGCCGCTGGCCGCGTCGACGGCATTTTCCACCACTTCGGCGGTGGCGCCGCGAAAGACCTGACAAAGCGCGCGCAAGTCCTGCAACGAACCCTGCAGGGCCGCCATGCGCAGATCCAGCACCTCGGCCGATTGTTCGCCGCGCGTGTGGGTGGCTTCGCAGATGGACGTGTACATCTTCGTCCAGTCAGCGGCATAGCGATCCAGCACGCGTTTCACCTTGTCGAAGGTGGCCGCGGCATATCGCTTGCCGGTGGCCAAGAACGCCTGCCGAACGGCCAGCTTTGCCGCCGTCTCGCGCGTTCGCCCCACGCCGGGCCCTTCCCAGACGCCGGCCAGCTTCGCCGCCGCGCCGACGGTGAACCGCCGCCGGCCAGCGTCGGCGCGGTTGCGTTCCAGCTCGGCCAACAGAGCGATCAGCGACGGCCAGCGCTTTTTTGGATCGACGGTGAGACCGCGCAGCAACACCTTGCGGATCCACGGCGGCACTTTGGTTTGCGCGGGCGGCGGACGAACATTTCCTTGCACCACATTGGCGGTCAAAGCGAAAACGTTCGAACCTTGAAAGGGTCTTTCGCCGTAAAGCGCTTCGTAAAGCGCCACGCAGAAGCTGAATTGATCGGTGCGCGCGTCGGTGGGGCGAACCAGAAATTGTTCGGGCGCCATGTACGCCGGGGTTCCCACCAACGTCCCGGTCTGGGTCAGCCGATCACTGAGCCGCTCTGACGGTGAAGACAGGCCGCTGACCGATCCACCGCCGATATCAGCCTTCCCGCCCACCACCACGGTCGCCGTCGAATCAGAGTTGATTTCGTCGGGCGACGGGCCAACCACCGGCAAGCGCGGCAAGGCCGCCTTCACCGCCGGCTCGGGTTCCGGCGAGCGATCGCCCGCCAACCGCGCCAGACCAAAATCCATCACGTGCACCTGGCCGGCGCCGTCGATCATCACGTTGTCAGGCTTGAAATCGCGGTGGACCAGGCCCTTTTCGTGCGCCGCCGCCAGACCGCGCCCGGCAGCGACGAAGACCTTCAGCACGTCGGCCCAGGCGCGCGGGGCGGCGTTCATCCAGTAGCCGACCGTCTGGCCTTCGACGAACTCCATGGCGATGAAGACCTGGTCTTGAAAGGCACCGACGTCGTAAATGACCACGACGTTGGGATGCGAAAGCTTGGCGATGGCCTGCGCTTCGCGCAGCAGCCGCGCCCGACCGTTGTCCTGCGTCCCCTGCCCGGTGTGAACGCCGGCTGCGCCGCGCACGTGCAGCAGCTTGATCGCTACTTTGCGATCCAGCTCCGGATCATAGGCGGCGTAAACCTCGCCCATTCCGCCCCGCCCCACCAAGCCCAGCACCACGTAACGTCCGATCGTCTGGCCGCGGGAAAGCATCCGATCGACATCGGGGCTTCCGGACGGCTGAAGCTGTGAAGACACGACGGTGTCATCGCGTCATCGGCACCTTGGACGACGGTCTTGAGCGCCGGCGCCGAGTCAACGCCCAGGAGCCCGCCGATCGGTTAAAAAGGAGCATGGCCAAGTTCGAAAGCATCCTCGAAACCGTGGGCCGGACCCCGGTGGTGCGCATCCGAAAGCTGGCCCCGCCGCACGTGAAGCTTTACGTCAAGGTGGAGGCGTTCAATCCGATGGGGTCGGTGAAAGATCGGCTGGCCCTGGGCCTGATCGATGCTGCCGAACGCAGCGGCCAGCTTCGCCCCGGCCAGACGGTCATCGAGGCGACCAGCGGCAACACCGGCATCGGTCTGGCCATGGTCTGCGCCGCCAAGGGCTATCCGCTGGTGATCGTCATGGCCGAAAACTTCAGCGTCGAACGGCGCAAGATGATGCGTTTTCTGGGCGCGAAGGTGGTGCTGACGCCGGCATGGAAGATAGGCACCGGCATGCTGGCCAAGGCCGTCGAGCTGGCGGAAGCCAACGGTTGGTTCCTGTGTCAACAATTCGAGAACGAAGCGAACGCCGAGGGGCATTCGCGGACGACGGCGCGAGAAATTCTGGCGGACTTTGCCGGCGATCGGCTCGACTGCTGGGTGACCGGCGCGGGAACCGGCGGGACATTGAAAGGCGTCGGACAGGTCCTGCAGCAAGAACCCCCCGAGACCCAGATCGTCCTCTGCGAGCCGGACAACGCGCCCATGCTTGGCAGCGGCATTCCGCAACCGCGCGAGCCTGACCGCTCGCTGACCACCAGCCATCCGCTGTTCCGACCGCACCTGGTGCAAGGGTGGAAGCCCGACTTCATTCCCAAGCTGACCGAGGACGCGCTGGCCGCCAAGCTGGTCGATCGCGTGCTGCCCATCGACAGCGGCGAGGCGATGCGCCTTTCGCGCGCGCTGGCCCAGCAGGAAGGCATCTTCACCGGGATCTCCGGCGACGGTGCAGTCGCGCCCGTGGACGTCGCCGCCGTGGTCGTCGGCGCCGGGCCGGCCGGACTGGCCAGCGCGGCGTGCCTGAAAAAGCGCGGCGTCGAAGCGGTGGTCCTGGAGGCGGGGCCGGATCTCGCGACGTCGTGGCGAAACCACTACACGCGGCTGCACCTGCACACCGTCAAGCAGCACTCGGCGCTGCCTGGGGTGGATTTTCCGGCCGACGTGCCCCGCTATCCGTCGCGCGAGCAAGTGGTGGCCTATCTGGAACAATACGCGGCCCACTTCGGGATCGCCCCCCGCACCGGCGAGGCCGTCCGGCGCATCAGCGTGGCCGACGGCGCCAGGCTGGCGGTCGACAGCACGCGCACCCGCTATCGCGCGCCGGTGGTGGTGATGGCGACCGGCACCAACCGCGTGCCGAACCCCGATCGCCTGCCCGAGCAGGACCGTTTCCGCGGCCAGCTGTTGCACGCCGGACGCTATCGCGACGGCGCGCCGTTCGCCGGCCAGCGGGTGCTGGTGATCGGCGCGGGCAACACCGGCGCCGAGATCGCCCTCGATCTTTGCGAGCGTGGCGCCACCCCGACGCTTTCGGTGCGCACGCCGGTGAACGTCGTGCCGCGCGATTTTCTCGGCATTCCGATGCAAGTGACCAGCATTCGCCTGCGCAAGCTGCCGCTGGCCCTGGCTGACCGCATCGGGCGGATCGTCTCGCGGATGACGTTCGGCGACCTCACCCGCCAGGGTTTGTTGCGGCCGGCACTGGGGCCGCTGTCGTCCATCAAGCTGCGCGGGCGCATCCCGCTCATCGACGTCGGCACCATCGCCGCCATCAAGCGCGGCGCCATCACCGTCAAACCGGCGCTGGCGCGTTTCACCGAAGACGGCGCGCAGTTCTCCGACGGCAGCAGCGCCCCCTTCGACGCCGCGATCCTGGCCACCGGTTATCGACCCGGCCTGGGCGACCTCGTCGACGTGCCGGGCGCGCTGGACGACGCGGGCCGCCCGCGCCACTGGAAGGCCAGTGACGCGCACCCCGGCCTTTATTTCGTCGGCTACGCGGATGTGTCGACCGGATTGCTGCGCGAGATCGGCTTGCAAGCCGAAGCGGTAGCCGCGGCGATCGTGGGCTCTTGACAGCGGGGGCGGCCGTAGACACGTTCGTGGCGTCCGTGCTCCGATGATGAAAGCGCTGGAAACCGACGTGGTCCGGGTGCGCGCCGCCGGGACAACGTCAGCGCCCGATTGGGTGGCCATCGAGCGCCCACTTGAGATCCGCGTGCGTGCCGGCAAGATCGAGCGCGTGCTGTCGACCACCATGCGCACGCCGGGCGACGACCGGGCCTTGGCGGCCGGTTTTCTTTACGCCGAGCGGGTGATTCGCCACCCCTGGCAGATCCGCGCCATCGACGCCGTCGACGACGACGCGGTGATGGTCCAGCTGGACGCGGCCGCGGCGGCGGACCTCGAAGCGGCGCAGCGGCCCTTCGTCACCAGCGGCGCGTGCGGCGCCTGCGGGCGCAAAGATCTGCGCGCGTTGGTCGATCTGTCCGGCGCGGCGGGCGACGCCGGTGCCGGCGATCCACGGTGGCCGCGCCTGGCGCCGGCGGTGGTTCACACCCTACCCGGCGGGCTGCGCGCCGCGCAGGCGACGTTCGCGCGCACCGGCGGCCTGCACGCCGCCGGTCTGTTCACCGTCGACGGGATCTCGCGCGCCGTGCACGAAGACGTGGGCCGCCACAACGCTGTCGACAAACTGGTGGGCACGTTCATTCTGGACCAAGGGCTGCCGGATGCGGATTGCGTGCTGGTGGTCAGCGGCCGCGCCAGCTTCGAGCTGGTGCAGAAGGCGGCGGTGGCGGCCATCCCGATCATGGTCGCCGTCGGCGCGCCTTCCAGCCTGGCGGTGGCGATGGCACGCGACGCCGGCATGACCTTGCTGGGCTTCGTGCGCGACGGCGGCTTCAACATCTATTGCGGTGCCGCGCGCATCGTCGGCGTGTCCTAGGAACGCGTCATGGCCGACGAACAAAAAGACGAAAACAGCGCGCCCGATCAGCAAGACCAGGGCAAGCCCACCGCCGTCGATGCGCACCTGGCCGCTGGGGTACCGGGCGCCGAGCCGCCGCCGGAAACCCGGGCGGCGACAATCAAGAAGCGCGACCTGACCGCGGCGGGGTGGACGTCGATCTGGGAGACCACCCATCGCGGCGTGCGGGACATGGGCGTCAAGCGCAGCCTGAAGACGCTGCTGGCGCTGAACCAGAAAGACGGCTTTGACTGTCCCAGCTGCGCCTGGCCCGATCCCGACGGCGAGCGCAAGACCGCCGAGTTCTGTGAAAACGGCGCCAAGGCGGTGGCCAGCGAGGCGATGGTGGCCCGCGCCGATCCCGCATTCTTCGCCGGCCATTCCATCGCCGAGCTGCTGACCCAAAGCGATTTCTGGCTTGACCAGCAGGGCCGCATCACGCACCCGATGTTCCGCCGCGAAGGCGCTACCCACTATCAGCCGATCGAATGGCAGCAGGCGTTCGAGCTGGTCGGAGCTGAATTGCGCGCCCTGCGCTCGCCCGACCAGGCGTCGTTTTACACCTCGGGGCGCGCCAGCAACGAAGCGGCGTTCCTGTACGGCCTGTTCGCCCGGCTCTACGGCACCAACAACCTGCCTGACTGCTCGAACATGTGCCACGAATCCAGCGGCCTCGGCCTGACCGAGACCATCGGCGTGGGCAAATCGACGGTGAAGATCGAAGATTTGTCTTGCGCCGACAGCATCTTCGTCATCGGGCAGAACCCCGGTACTTGCCATCCGCGCATGCTGACGGAGCTGCAGAAGGCGGCGCGCAACGGCTGCCGGATCGTCAGCGTCAACCCGCTGCCGGAGACCGGGATGGTGCGCTTCAAGAACCCGCAAGAGCCGCTGGCCCTGTTCGGGCGCGGCACACCGATCGCGTGTCTGTTCGTGCCGGTGCGGGTGAACGGCGACGTGGCGCTGTTCAAAGGGATCATGAAAGAGATGCTGGACGCCGATCGCCTGAGCGGCGGCAAGATCCTGGCGCACGACTTCATTGATCACCACACCGAAGGCTTCGTCGCGCTGGCGGCCGATCTGCAGGCGGAAAGCTGGGAAGCCATCATCGCCGGCAGCGGCGTCCCGCGCGAGACAATCCGCGAAGCGGCGCAGATCGCCCTCGCCTCGCAGCGCATGATCTGTTGCTGGGCCATGGGCATCACCCAGCACGAAAATGGGGTGGCCAACGTGCAGAGCATCGTCAACTTCGCGCTCTTGCGCGGGCAGATCGGGCGGCGCGGCGCGGGTCTCTGCCCGGTGCGCGGCCACAGCAACGTGCAAGGCGATCGCACGGTGGGCATCTGGGAAAAGATGAGCGACGCATTCATCGCCAAGCTGGGTGACGAGTTCGCCTTCTCGCCGCCGCGCAAGCACGGCTTCGACACCGTGAGGACCATCCAGGCCATGCACGAGGGCCACGTCAAAGTGTTCGTCGGGCTGGGCGGCAATTTTTTAAGCGCCTCCCCCGACACGCACTACACGTCAGAGGCAATGCGGCGCTGCCGGCTGACCGTGCAGATCGCCACCAAGCTGAATCGGGGTCACCTGGTCACCGGGCAGCAGGCGCTGATCCTGCCCTGTCTCGGCCGCACCGAGCGCGACGTTCAGGCGGCGGGCGAGCAGTTCGTCACCGTCGAGGACACCACCGGCGTCGTGCACCAGTCGCGCGGCGTGCTGGCCCCAGCGTCGCCACACCTGCGCAGCGAACCGGCCATCGTCGCCGGCATCGCCCAGGCCACCGTCACCGGCAAGGGCCGCGTCGACTGGCCGGCAATGGTCGCCGATTACGATCGCATACGCGAACACATCGAACACGTGGTGCCCGGCTTTACCCAGTACAACCAGCGGGTGCGACAGCCGGGCGGCTTTTACCTGCCGAACGGCCCGCGCGAGGGAACGTTCACCACGCCATCAAAGAAGGCGCATTTCACCGTTCATCAGATCCCCCAGCGCGCGTTGAAAGACGGGCAACTGCTGTTGACCACTTTGCGCAGCCACGATCAATTCAACACCACGATTTACGGCGAGCACGATCGTTACCGTGGTGTCTTTGGCGGGCGGCGGGTGGTCTTCTTGAACGCCGAGGACATGCAGACCTTGGGCTTCGCGGCAAACGACTGGGTGGACATCACCAGTCACTTTGGGGAGGAGTCCCGCCACGCGGCACGCTTTCGCGTGGTGCCGTACGAGATCCCGCGCGGCTGCGCCGCCGCATACTATCCCGAGACCAACGTGCTGGTCCCCGTGGGCAGCGTCGCCGAAGGCAGCAACCAACCAGCTTCCAAGTCCGTGATCGTCACGCTGGCCCGCCCCTGAAGAAAGCAGGAGCGTTGCCGTTACGTCGGCAAGGCGACGGTGATCGCGCAGCCGCGTGGCTGGTTGCTTTCGACCGCGATGCTGCCGCCGTGTAACTGGACGATCCAGCGCGCGACAGGAAGGCCCAGGCCCAGACCGCCACGACGGTGGAACAATCCCTCCTCGGAGATTGGGTCCAGTTTGAACAGGTCCCGCAAAGCTTCTTTGGGGATGCCCCGGCCGGCGTCCGACACGCGGATGGAGAGGCTGTCCGGATTCGCCCGCAGACCGATGATCACCTGACCACCGCGCGCCGAAAAGGTGACCGCGTTGTCGACGACATTGTGCAACGCCGCCCGCAAACGCACCGGATCGCCCTGCAGAAGGAATGCGCCCGGGCCAATTTCGACTTTCAGGTCGACCTCGCGTTGTCGTGACAAGCTGCCACTTTGTCGGGCGACATCCTCGATACAGGCCACCATATCGACCTCCGAACGGCAAAGCTCGGTGACGCCGCTTTGCATGCGCATCAGCTCGACGACGTTGTCCAGGATGGCCACCTGGGCGCGGGCGCTGTGATCGATGGCGGTCAGCGCGCGATCAAGTTCCTCCGAGATCTTTTGATTGCGGCGCAACATATCGCACCAAAGGACGATGCCAGTGACGGGCGCCAGCAGCGAATGCCGCACGATCTGCATGAATTCAACGTTGGCACCCACCACGACCGAGCTGGTTGAATCGTCCATTCTTGCAGCGCCGCCAGATTCAACAGGTCGCTGCGCGGGCCAGATCGTCGATCGATTTCAACAGCCGCGCCGTATTCACCGGCTTATAGAACGTCTGTTTGACGTCCGGCCGGACGGCCTGCGCGGCATATTCTCCGTTGGCGGTTATGATAATGACCGGCACGTCCGCCACCGCTGGGTCCGCCTGCTTCAGGTTTTGAAACTCGCGCCCATCCATGTAGGGCATCGCCATGTCCAAAAGAATCAGGAACGGCTTCGGCCTCCCGGTGTTCAGGCGATGGAACGCTTCCCGGCCGTGTGCGGCGCACTCGACCATGTATCCCTGTTTGATCAGGAGTTCGGCCAAAGAAGTGCGGAGGACAAAGTCGTCCTCGACAAGCAGAATGGTTTGCCGAACAGCCGCCAAATTCATTTTTGTTCCTGATACCGGATACATCCCCGGCAAAGATGTTGTACAAGTTGAGTCGGCCTCGCAGGCCGTCAAGAGGTCGCCCCACACAAAATTCAAGGGCTGACCGGAAATTCTCTTCCCGGACCGAAAACAGTGGCCGGACCGCCAGGCAGGGTTGACGGCGACGCTCGCCGACCCATTTTTCAGGGTGATGACCTCACGAATTCAAGCCGCAAAGGCACGAAAAGAATTCGCGGCCGTGATTGAACGGTCCGCCAGGGGCGAACGGATCAAACTTACCCGTTACGGGAAGACCTTGGCCGTTGTGGTGCCGAAGACCGACCTCGAAGCGCTGGAGGATTGTGAGAGGACCGACGAAAGCAGCCGCCGCCGCTGAAACGACGAATCTTCATTATTGACTGTCACCACCCGGCGTTGCCGGTGCCTTTCTGCAATGAAAAGTCGCTGGCGTCGTTTTGCAGCCCGCCGGCAGGCGCGCCATCCACGGTGACGCCGGATGCTTGCGCCGAGCCGCGCGCTTCGGAGGTGATCCAGATGCCCTGGGTGCCGGCGCTTTTGACCTCGATGTTGGTCAAAGAGACGCCGGTCGCCGCCTGCGCGCCACCGAAATGAATTCCGGAGTACGTCGGATCTTCAATCAAAAGGTCGCTGACCTGGACCGATGCGATCGGGCTTTGATCAGCGAACAGGCGAAACGCGCCGAACTCTTGTTGATAGTGCGGCCCGCCGCCCTGGATGATGGTATTGCGGGCCACGGTGGTGACGCCGCTCGGCGGGATGGCGCCGAACGTCGTGGAGATCATGATGCCGGGATAGTTCGACGTGTCGGCGCAGAGGTTGTCCTGGATGATCATGGCGTGACCACCGTAGGTGGCAAAACAGGTGGCGCGCCAGACCGCCTGCACCGTGTTGAACTGGAAGGTGTTGTTCTGGCAGTCGGCGGGTCCGTTAGCGGCGAAGCTCCAGGTGGCCACGGCGTCATCGCCGGTGTTGCGAAAGTGTGATTGTTCGACGACGGAGTTGCGGGTGGCGTCGGTGAAGTTGATCCCGTCGGCCATGGTATCGCGAATCCGCACGCCGTGAACGACCAGCCCATCGGTCAGCGTCTGCGTCACCGGCCCAGCAAAGTTCTTCCCCAGCCACCAGCCAACCTTTTCGTGCTCGATCCAGACATTTTCCAGGCGCGACCCGGTGCCGGCGGATCCCAGAAAGCCGTTGTTACCGGTCTGATCGTTGCGGAAGACGACGTCGCCAAAGACGGCAAAATCATAAAAGCGGTTGTTGTTGCCAGAGACCTTGAATTGCGCCCACGCACCGTGCAACACCGAATGCCACATCCCAGACCCGCGGATGGTCACATTGGAGACGTTGAACGGCACCGACGTACTTTCGAAAGTGCCGGGCGGAATCCACAGAACTTTGTTCTGGCTGCGGGCGGCGTCGATGGCGCGCTGGATGGCTGGCCCGTCGTCGCTGCCGTCGTTGGCGGTGGCGCCAAAGTCGGTGATGGACAATGAATTCGCCGGCTGAGGCCACGGCGGCGCCACCCATTCAAAGTCCACCAGATCGATGACGTAATAGGCGGCACTGTCCTGGGCGTCGCGTTGCAAGGTGATGCTCGCTCCAGCGGCGGCGGCGTCGAACAGAACATGGACCTCGTCGTAAAAATGATGAGGCGTACCATTCGACGGGTGGTCAGAGCCCTGGTCTTGCGCGTCGGCGTCGCCGTAAACCCATGAATAGCGAGACGTCAGCGCCAGGCTGCTCTTGCGCACGCCATTGATGTAAAGGCCCAACGTTGCCGCCGCGCCGCCACCATTCGGCGCATCGGGAATAGCGTAACGGACCACCATCGAGTTGGTCGCGTGCTCGATCTTGAAGGTGATCTTCTGACCGCTGGCTTGCAGCTTGACCGCTCGGCGGCCGGAGGCCTCGGCGGCGATGTCACCAAAGGTCCGGCTGGGGCCGATGGTCACGCCATCGGTCGTGGCGTCCTCCGCTTCATATTCCCAGTACGGCAAGGTGGCGCCGCGCGCGGCGGTCGGCGGCGCGCTGCCACCGACGACCGGTGCGCCGCCACTGCCACCCGCGCCAGCGGCACCCGCGTCGAGCGAGCCGTTCGCTGATCCTCCCCCGCTACCGGCGGCCCCGCCGCTGCTGCCGCCGGCGAACGAGGGACCACCGCCTGAACCCTCCGGCATGGTCGTCTGTCCACCGCCCTTCAAGCCAGCACTGCCCGACGGATCGGCGATGCCGCCCTGTCCTGCGCACCCAGTCAAGGCTAGCGCAACCAGCGTCGCTGAAACTCCGGCGACTACCGTCATTGTCATCATATTAACTGTGTGTTCAGATACTGGCTATCACATTGCAGTAACCAATAAAATTTCTCATTTTCCGGTTGCTGCACTGCGCGGCTGGCAAAAAACGCCGGGCCCTTCGTTCAAAACATGGCTTGGTAGAACCACCCCCAGGCAGCGGCGTGCTCGCCGGCGCCGGTGCCGCCGTCCAGATGGCCGCGCAGGTAGGCCGCCAGGTCGTCGACGGTGCCGGTGGGCTGCGTGAAGATGATCGCTTCGCCGACGGCGGCGCCGGCCAGGCCGTTGGCGATGCCCGCCGACCAGTGATGAAAGCCGAGGCCCAGGAACAGCACCACCCCAGTATTGAAAAGCACATTGCCGGCGTGAATCCACCAGCGCTGTTGCAGCTCTTCGTCCTGGGCGCCGGCCGCCAATTTTTGTTCGGCGTCGGCCAGCAAGGCGCACAGAGCGGCGTCATGGTCGGCGCCGAAGAGGGGCGCGGCGGTCACCGCGGCGTGCAGCTTGGGCGCACCGCTGATCACCGCGAGAGGCGCCACCAGAAACGGAATCACCCCCACCGCCGCCTCACCGGCGCTGACGTACCAGTCAACGCGCGAGTCGGGCGAAACCAGCGGCACGGCGATCAAGCTGGCCACGCCGCTGGCGCCGATGCCGCCACCCCAAGCCCAGGCCCACCAGCGCGCCTGGGCGCCGACCTGGGTCAGACGCTGATCGATCCATGCCAGACGTTGACGGGCGTCGATGGTTTGCAGACGCGGGTCCGCGCCCTGTGGCGCGGCGCAAGTGGTGGCCGCGCGCGCGACGGGCGACGAAACAGCCAAAGGAACTGCCAGCGCCAGCGCCAGCGCCAGGCAAGGGTCAGCCCGGCGGCGCCGGCGCGCGGGCCGCCGCTGGCGCACCACCTACTGTCCGGCCTTGGTCTTCAGCGCGTTGCCCGCCAGCGTGGTCGCCAGATCCCACACCGAGCTCGGCACCTTGTGGCACTCGCCGATGACGTCATCAAAGGCGCTGACGATCCAATCTTCGTCGGCGGCTGAAAGACAAAGCGGCGGCAGCAGCTTGATCACGTACATGTCGTGGCCGGCGACCTGCGACAAGATGCGGTGGCGGGTGAACAGCGGAATGATCACCGACTGGCAGAAAAGCCCCTTGGTGGCCTTCTCCAGCAGTGACCAGGCGGCGCGCAAGGCGAATGATCGTGGGGCGCCGAACTCCAGCGCCAGCATCAGGCCGCGACCGCGCACCTCCTTCAAAAGTTCGTATTTGTCGACCAGCGCGCCCAGGCGCTGGCGCAGGCTTTCGCCGCGAACGGCGGCGTTTTCGATCAACCGTTCGTCTTCCAGCACCGCCAGCGTGGCCAGGCCGGCGGCCATGGACAGGTTGTTCTTGGCGAAGGTCGAGCCGTGCACCACGGCGCGGTCCATGCGGTTGAAGGTGCGTTCGAAGATCCACTTCTTGCCGGCCACCGCGCCCACCGGCGCGTAACCGCCCGACAGCGCCTTGGCCAGCAACACCAGATCGGCGTCGACGTCTTCGTGCTCGCAGGCCAGAAACTTTCCGGTGCGGCCCAACCCCGTCTGCACCTCGTCGGCGACGAACAGCGCGCCGTGCTTGCGGCACAGCTTGGCCGCCTCGCGCAGGTAACCGGGCTCGGGCAGGTTCACGCCCTTGCCCTGGATCGGTTCGACGAAGAACGCCGCCACGTCGTTGCCGGCCAGCGCCGCCGCCAGCGCGTCGAGATCATTCCACGGCACGCGCGTCGCGCCCGCCAGCAACGCGCCGAACCCGTCGCGAAATGCAGCGTCGCCGTTCAAAGAAAGCGCGCCCATGGTCAGCCCGTGAAAAGCGTGGTCGCAGAAGATCAGGTTGTCCTTGCGGGTGGCGGCGCGGGCCAGCTTGATCGCCGCCTCGACCGCCTCGGTGCCTGAATTACAGAAGAAGACCGTCTCTTGCCCCGGCATGTGCGACAGCAGCCGCTCGGCCAGAAGACCAGCCAGCAGCGACACGTCCATCTGCACCAGGTTCGGCAGATCGGCGGCCAGCACATCGCCCAGCGCCTTCTTGATCACCGGGTGGTTGCGGCCCACCGCGAACACGCCGAACCCGGACAGCAGATCCAGATAGCGGGCGCCGGTCTTGTCGAACAGGTACGCCCCTTCGGCCCGGGTGTAATGGCGATCGAATCCGATCGTCTTCAACACCCGCACCATCTGCGGGTTCAAATATTTTTCGTGCAGCGAAAAACTCTCGCCCGCTCGCTCGGCCAGCTCCTTGCCGAGATCGAAGGGCATCAGGGCGACTCCGGGAACAGCGGGGCGCCGGTCTCCACCGCGCGCATCACCTCGGCGGTCAGCGCCAGCACCTGCGGGCGCGACAGCTTCGCCCCGGGTGTCTTCGCGGTGCGCACCACGTGCAGGGTGGCGATGGCCAGCCGGGTGTTGAGCGCGTTGAACGCCACCAGCCCGCGGGCGCCACCCGCGGCGCGCAAAAGTTCGGTGTATTCGACGGCGCGGCGCAGGTCGGCGCGCGCCAGAGTGAACACCTCGGCCAGCGACACCTGGCGCGGCAGGTAGACGCGGCCTTCGGTGGCGTCGGAGCCGGCGTCCTTGAGGATGTTCACCAGCTGCAAGCCCTCGCCGAATTCCACCGCTCGCGCCCGCAAACCTTCGCCGACGGCGGTCAACGACGGGCACTGCAAGATGAACAGCTCGGTGAGCATCTCGCCGACGATTCCCGCCACGATGTAGCAGTAATCGCGCAGATCCTGCAGCGTCACCAGAGCCAAGCTCCCCTGCCCGTCGGCGCGAAGAACCACGTCGGCCATCCCGCGCGCGCAGCGAGCGACGTGGGTCAGCAACTGCTCGCGGGCGGCCGGCTGCAGCGCGCGGCACCAATCCAGCACCCGCGGCGTCGCCGCCAGCAGCTCGCGGTAGCCGGCGTGGTCAACCGGCGGGTCGCGCAGCCACTGCTCCGTCATCTCTTGCAGGGCGGTCGACTGACCGTCGCGTTCGATCAGGCCAACGAATTCGTTCAACGTGTGGGCGCGCCGCGGGCCGTCCCAACGGGTGGCGTCTTCGAAGGTGTCTACGATGCGGAACAGAAGATAGGCGACGCTGATCTCGGTCCGCAGCGGCTCGGGCAAAAGCGGGATGGTCAGGGCGAATGTGCGGCTGGTCTTCTGCAGCAAGGTTTGCAAGCTGGGGGCGGAGGCATCGCCCCCGACGGGCAGAAAAGTTTCCACGCTTGATTCCATCACGTCTCCGTCGGTAACACGTTCAGGTGCACCACCCCCGAGGCGGGCGCCGCCGGCGGCGGGGTGGCGCGGAGCTCTTCGGCGGCGTCGAGGGTGGTCACCACGGCATGGGCCAAAATGTCCGCGCAGCCGAGCACCCGCTGCCGCAAGGCCAAAAGCGGCGCCAGCGCGCCCGGATTTCCCAGCAGCGCGCGCACCACCCGACCGCGGCGAACCGCGCCGCCTTGGTCGCGGCTGCCGTTGAGGAGCGCCGGCAAGGCTTCATCGGCGGTGTCGCTGACCGCGCGCAAGACCAGCCAGGGCAGGCCGGCGCGATCGGCGGCGGCGGCGAACACCGCCGATTCCAGATCCACCACCGCAGCCAGATCGGATCCAGGGACGCCGACGCTGGCAGCGGCATCGGCGCGCGCCGTCGCCAACATCAGCAGGCGGCGTTTCTCCTCGACGGTGTCGGCGATCCGGTTGGCAGTCACGGCGATGCCCCGCCGCGCGCCGGTTGCGTCCGCGGCGACGACCAGGGCCGCGTCGCCGTGATAAAGGCGCTGGCTGGCGACATCCAAGACCTCTGCGCACGACACCAGCGCGGCGCGCTCCAGATTTGCGTGCAGACCGCCCGCCACACCGAGGGCGATCACCCGCCGCACCGGCATCACCGCCGCCAGCAACGCGGCCAGTCCGCAGCGGGCGTTTTGTTCACCGTCGCCGGTCACCGCCACCGCCACCCTGGTCGCCCCCAGTTGCCCGACGGTGGCCTCGACGCCGGTCACCGTCAGGCGCCGTGCGGACGAAAGCCGCGGCAACAGCGCCGACACCTCTTCGCGCATCGCTGCGACGATCACCGTCAGGCCCCGTTCCCCACTTCCCGCGCCGCTGCTTGCGACGCCCGTTTGGCGCTCTGCCACGCGTGCCTAGCCCATGAAATTCCAGGCAGCCATGCGCAGCATGTCGCGCGGGCTTTTCGATAGCTGACGAACGGCCGAGGCCTCAAAGCCCGAGTGCATGGCGCAGTTCTGACACTTGTCATCCTTGCGCGATTCCCAGTACGCCCAGTTGGTCTTGGTCCAGAACTCGTTCCAGTCGGCGGTGAAGGTCTCGCCGATGAGGTAACAAGGTCCTTTCCAGCCGCGCGGCGTGAAGGTCACCGTGCTCCAGGGCGAGCAGTCGTATTCGCGCAGGCCGGCGGCGAACTCGAGGTACATCGGCGTCGAGTTGAGCGGAAACCGCCTGGACAGCTCCAGTACGCGCTGGAATTTTTTCTGGATCTCTTGCCGGGTGGGGAAGATGTCCGTCGACACCGATTCATAGTGATACCCGGGCGACAGCAGCAGGCCGTCCACGCCCAGCTGGGTCAAGAACGCGCACAGCTCTTCGATTTCCTCGATCGACGTGTGCTTGAAGACGGTGGTGTTGGTCATGACGTGATAGCCGAGGCGTTTGGCTTCCCGGATCATCTCCACCGCCTTGTCGAACACGCCGTCGCGCGCACAGACCTCGTCGTGGGTCTTACGCATGCCGTCCAGGTGAACGTTGATGGTCAGGCGTTTGTGCGGAGCGATCTTGCCGAACACCTTGCTGTCCAGCACCAGTCCGTTCGTGCACAAATAGATGTGGCGCTTGCGGGCGATGATGCCGCCCACCAGCTCGGCCAGCTCCGGATACAGCGTGGGCTCGCCGCCGCAGATCGAGACCGAGGGCGCGCCGCAGTCGTCGACCGCCTTCAGACACGTCTCGACCGGCAAACGATCCGCCAGCTTTCCGGTGTGCCGTTCAGTGGAGCAACCGATGCAAGCCAGATTGCAGGTGTAAAGCGGCTCCAGCATCAGCACGAACGGATAACGGGTGTTGCCCCGCATCGCCTGCTTCAACTGGTACCCGACCATGTCTGTCGTGATATGCAACGGGAATCGCATTGTGGGTCCTCTCGAGGCCCAGACTCTAGCAACGAGTCCCGTCGAGAAGAGGTGAAATCGGTGAAAGATCAGAGAACCCGAGATGCGTCCGGTTTTCCCCGCGATCAGGCGCACATATGGGCGCGCCGGTGATCGCCCCCGCGCCGGCGCCGGATGCGCAGCCCATCGGGCAGGCGATCGAGGCGGCGCAACGGTGGCTGCTGGCCCGCCAGGATGCCGCCGGCTTCTGGTGCGCCGAGCTGGAAGGCGACACCACCCTGGAAAGCTACATCATCCTGCTAGAGGCCTTCTTCGGCCGGCGCGGCAGCGAGAAATCCCAAGCGGTCGCGCACGCAATCCGCGAAGAAGCCCTCCCCGACGGCGGCTGGCCGCAATATCCGGAAGGGCCCGCCGACATCTCGGTGTCCGTGCTCAGCTATTTCGCTTTGAAGCTGGTCGGCGACCCGGCCCTTGCGCCGCACATGCAGCAGGCGCGTGCCGCCATCTTGCGCCTGGGCGGCGCCGCGCGCGCCAACAGCTACACGAAATATCACCTGGCCTTCTTCGGCCAGTATCCATGGGCCGACGTGCCGGCCATCCCGCCCGAGATGGTGTTCTTGCCCGGCAAAGGGCCGTTCACCGTTTACGACATGTCCAGCTGGTCGCGCACCATTTTCGTGCCGCTGGCCATCCTGTACGCCGCAAAACCCACCATTGCCGTTCCCGCCGCCTGCGGCGTCGCCGAGCTGTTCGCCCCGGCGGAAAACGCGCCGTACACAAGAGGCGGCGAAACGCTGCTGAAAAAAGCCTTCTTCGGCGTCGATCGCCTGCTGAAAGGATTTGAACGCCTGCCGGGCGCGGGCGCCTTGCGACGGCTGGCGGTCAGTCGCGCCGCCGCCTGGATGATCGAGCGGCTGGAAGACTCCGATGGTCTGTCGGCGATCTTGCCGGCCATGGCGAACGCCACCATGGCGCTGAAGGTCCTGGGGTACGGCGACGATCATCCGTTGCTGAAGGAACAGCTCGGATATCTTGACGGGCTTTTGCTGGGCGAGGCCGCGACCGGAACGCGGCGCATGCAGCCGTGCTTGTCGCCGGTCTGGGACACGGTGCTTTCCAGCCACGCCCTTGGTCAGGCAGGCCTGGGCCCGCGGCACCCGGCGCTGCAACGGGCGGCGACGTGGCTTTTGACCAAGCAAACCCGCCGGCCCGGCGACTGGTCAGGGCGCAACAGCGCACCGCCCGGCGGCTGGTACTTCGAACACCGCAACGAATTTTATCCCGACGTCGACGACACCTGCATGGCCCTGATGGTGTTGCGCCACGCGCGCGCCGAAGGGCCGACGGCGGCGACGCAGAACGCGGCGGTCGAACGGGGCCTCACCTGGATGTTGGGCATGCAAAACAGCGACGGCGGGTGGGCCAGCTTCGATCGCGACAACGACAAGCGCTGGCTGACCGAGGTCCCCTTCGCCGATCACAACGCCATGATCGATCCCAGCACCGCCGACATCACCGGCCGCGTCCTGGAATCGTTGAGCGCCTTCCCCGGCTACACCGCAGCGCACCCGGTGGTGGCGCGCGCGCTGGCCTTCCTTCGCCGCGATCAGAACAGCGACGGCGCCTGGTACGGCCGCTGGGGCGTCAACTATCTTTACGGCACCTGGCAGGTCCTGCGCGGCGTCGCCTGCATCGGCGAGGATCTTCAGGCGCCATACGTCGGCCGCGCCGTCCGTTGGTTGCTGGCGCATCAAAACTCTGACGGCGGCTGGGGAGAGACCATCGCCAGCTACGACGATCCGTCAAAGCGCGGCGTCGGCCCGTCCACGCCCAGCCAGACCGCCTGGGCGCTGATGGGTCTTCTGGCCGCCGAGTCCGCCGACGCGCCGGCGGTCGTGCGCGGCGTGCAGTGGCTGCTGGATGCGCAAACCAGCGACGGGACCTGGCCGCAGGCGAACTGGACCGGGACCGGTTTTCCCAAGGTCTTCTATCTCAACTATCACTATTACCGGCACTACTTCCCGCTGATGGCGTTGGGTCAGTACGCCCGCGCCCGCCAGATCGCCTTGCCGTCGTCAACGTAGCTGTGTCGCGAACGCCGCCGCCTCTTTCTTCACCGCCCGTTCCTCGGGCGGATCGTAACGGCCGACGGGCGCGGCGGCGATCTCTTGCAGGCGGGCGCGCGCCTCGGCCGGGTGATCTTCGGCGGCAGCGATGCGAGCCTGATAAAGTCGGGCGCGCAGGTTCGCCGAATTGATCGCCAGCGCGCGCTGCAATTGCGCGGCGGCCTTGGCGCGGTCGCGCTTGGGCCAGGGCAATTCCAGATAGTAAGCGGCCCACACCACCGGGATGCTGCCGTGGTCGTAACCGGGATCGAGGGCCGTGGCCCGCTCCAGCGGTCGCTTGAATTTGCCTTCGATGCCATTCGCCAGCGCGCGCACCGCGCCCATCCCTTCGGCGTAGCTGCCGATGCACAACGCCGCCCAGTAATAACCGTCGACGCCGTTCGGATTGGCGGCGATGGCCCGGTTGGCAAGGTCGTAGCCTTGCTTGCCCAAGCGCGAGCGATCGTCGGTCGCGCGCGCATGATCGTCGCTGTCGGTGAACGCCACGCGCGCCGCCCGCCACAGCACCCCGTAATCGTTCGGCGCTCGCGCCAGCGCAGTCTGGGCACCGAGCCGCGCCTCGGCCTGCGCGGCAGGCTCGTCGCGACGCAGGTGCAAAGCATCCAGGCGCGCCAGGAGCTCAGTCACTGGCGGCGCTCCTTCTGCCGCCGACGCGGCGGCCGCGCGCGCCCCCACCGTCAGCAGAAAAAAAAAGCCCGCCAGCACCGCGCGCATCGCCTGGCACTATACGACCCAACGGGAAAACAGTTTACGCTGCGGCGATGGCGGCGTTTTCGATCCGGCCAGCGGTGCCAGGCGACCAGCAGGCTTTGTTTGGTCTCATCCGCGCGTTGGCCCGGTTCGAACGTTTGGAAGAGGCGGTCACCGGCAGCGCTGAAGAACTGGGCCAGCACCTGTTCGGTGCCGCCGCCGCTGGCGGGCGACCGCTGGCAGAAGGGTTGCTGGCCGAGGTGGCCGGCGCGCCAGTCGGGTTCGCGCTATTTTTCACCAATTATTCGACCTTCCTGACCCGGCCAGGGATCTACCTGGAAGACCTGTTCGTGCTGGAGGACCACCGCCGACAAGGCGTGGGCCAGGCGCTGCTGGCCGAGGTCCGCCGCATCGCCGAGGCGCGCGGGGCCGGGCGCCTCGAGTGGACGGTGCTGGACTGGAACGCCGACGCCATCGCTTTTTATCGCCGCATCGGCGCTGACGTCCTTCCCGACTGGCGTCTTTGCCGCGTGCGCCTGCGCTGATCGGCGGCTTTTCATTCCTGCGCCTGATTGCGCCCTGCTTCACGTCGCGGTGGCTGCGGGCGTCGCTGGAGCAAACAGGCCGGCGAACGCTGGACCGGATTCGTGGTGGTCCATGCAAAGGGCGGACGGCGCGCCTTGAAGCGCGGTTGACTGTTCGAGCTTCAGCCCCACGTTTTGTCGTGGGAGGGACTCATGTTCATCATTCTCGCGATCATTCTGGGAGTCGCCTGGCTGCTGGGCTTCACGGTCTTTCACGTGGCCTCGGCCGGCATCCACTTGCTGATTTTCCTCGCCATCGCGAGCTTGGTCGTGCACTTCGTGCGCGCGGCCCGGCGCAGCACCAGCTGACGCGCTAGCGTTTCGGTTGCCAGCCAGAGCCGCGCTCGTCGGCCTGCGGCGAGGAACGTGGCGCGGCCTGTGGGGCCACCCGATCGGGCGGTACCGCCCTGGGGTGGCGCACATCGAAGGTGGGCTTTTGATTCGGATCGCAGGTGGGGCCGAAGCCATTGGCATCGAATCGATACTGCAAATGGCCGGTGGTGCCGCGGGCGTGCGCTTCGACGTCGACGTCGTGCACCCCGGCGCGCGACGGCGAACAGTAAGACAGCAAGTAATATCGTTTCGACGACGCTTCGATTCGGGCTCCGACCTCGTCGAATCCCTTCTGGACATCGGCGCGGTTCTGCGAGGCAAACGTCCCCGATCGACCGATTTGCTGCAATTGTCCGCGATCCACTTCCTGCCCGACGCCGATGACGTAGGTCTCGAAGCCGGCGCCGTCCAGCGCGTGGGCCACGTCCTCGGGGCTGGCCCGGTGCGCGCGGTCAGTGCCGTCGGTGAACACCACCAAGGTTCCAAAGCGCAGCGGCACCGGCGCGCGTTCCATTTGCTGATCGAGGACTCGCACCGCTTCGATCACCGCGCCGTTGAGGTTGGTGGACGGATCGCGCGGGCGCCGCGTGGCCAGCGCGTTGATCCCGGCCCTGATGTTCCCGCCGAACCCGACCAGCGCCGACAGGTGCGGGCTGCCGTCGAAGGTGTAGACGGCGACCTTTTGATAGGGCCCCACGCGATCACCAAACGACGACGCGGCCTGAATCAGCGCTGGCATGTCGCCCGAATCAACGACGCTGCCGCTCATGTCCACCAGAAGCAGCGTGTAGTGGATGGCCGCCACCTCGGGCTGCAGGATGGTTTGCTTGCTCTCCAGGATCGAGACCGGCTGGCCGTCTTCGTAGATGCGGAAATCCTGCGGCGTCAGTTCAGCGACCGGCTCGCCGCGATTGGTGTCGACAGTGAAGTACACCGCCACGTTGGACGGCCGCCGCACCGATGCGTCCACCAACTGCAACCGCAGACCGACGCAGCCAGCGCCGACGATGGCCAGCGCGGTACCGAGACTCAGCAACACCAACGGCCGACGCGCATCGCTCATCCGCGTCGGCATATCACGACTGGCCTGGGAACCGGACAAAAGGATCCGTTCTGTTCGGATGGGCTGGTCGCGTCGCGGTAAAACGCCGGCATGGACAATCACCAGATCGTGCTGCTCGGGCGCAGCAGCTCGCACTTCACCCGTACGACGCGGGTCTTCGCGCACGAGCTGGGCGCACCGTACATTTTTCGACCGGTGCTGGACCTGACCACGCTCGACCGGACAGCATACGGGGGCAACCCGGCGCGGAAGGTGCGGCGCCAGCAAAAGCAGCGCTCAGATCAGTTGCGCAGGAAATGACAGGTGTAACCGCCCGGGTTGTTCTGCAGATATTTTTGGTGATAGTCCTCGGCGCGGGTGAACGTTCCTTCATCGACGATCTGCGTAACGATGGGGTGCTTCCACTTTCCGGACCTTTCGACGCGCGCCTTGACCTCTTCGGCGATCTTGCGTTGCTCGGGGGAGGTCACGAAGATCGCCGAGCGATACTGCGAACCCACGTCGTTGCCTTGCCGGTTCAGCGTGGTCGGGTCGTGCATGCGAAAGAACCACTTCTCCAGCAGGTCGGCGTAGGTGAGCTTCTTCGGATCAAAGACGATCCGCACCGATTCGGCGTGCCCGGTCGAGCCGGTGTGCACGTCGCTGTACGTCGGGGCCGCGGTCTTTCCGCCGGTGTAACCGACCTCGGTCTCGATGACGCCGGGAATCTGGCGGATGATCTCTTCCATGCCCCAAAAGCAGCCGCCCGCCAGCACGGCGGTTTCCAGCGTCGGCTGACAGCCCGGTTTGTCGCCCGCGCCCGGACGCGCGCAGGCGTTGTCGGTGGCGGCCGCCGATGCGCCACCGGTGCTGGCGGCTCCGGCAAAAAGCGCGGCGTATTCGCCATAGCCTTCCGCCTGCAGCCGGGCCACCGGCACGAACCGCAGCGCCGCCGAGTTGATGCAATAGCGCAGGCCGCTGGGCGCCGGCCCGTCGTCGAAGACGTGGCCAAGGTGCGACCCGCCCCCTTTCGACGTCACTTCGGTCCGGGCCATGCCCAGACTGCGATCGGTTTTTTCTTCCACCCGACCCGGTTCGACTGGCCTGGTGAAGCTGGGCCAGCCGGTGCCCGATTCAAACTTGTCCAGCGAGCTGAACATCGGCTCGCCGGTGACGACGTCGACGTAGAGGCCTTGGTCGTGGTTGTTCCAGAAGGTGTTGCGAAACGGCGGCTCGGTGGCCTCGTGCTGCGTGACTTCGTACTGCAGCGGCGTCAGCCGGCGCCGAAGGTCCGCATCGGCGGGCTTGGAATACGTCTTCTTCGAAATGGTCATGGTCTTTGCCCTCTCCGGAGGTATCGCGGCGGAAGACCGACGCCAGGCCCCCACGGCGCCCACGGCCAGCACGGCGACCAGCGCGGCCATCCCGAAACGGCGCCTGGAAGCGCCCGGTGCTGCAGTGGTCGGTGGAATGTTCCGAAGCATCGATTTCCCTCCTTAACGCTCCGGCAGGGTCTACGCCAGGCCGGCCTGGCGGTTACGGATCGCCCGGGGGGCGGCAAGACCACGTCCGCGCCCGGCGAGTCGGTCAAAGTGCGCGAAGGAGGTTCGTGTGTGGCGGCCGAGCCGTCGCCGCACAGCAACCAACGCTGTCGGCGTGCGCGCGGACAGTCGGCCAAAATGCACTTCAGTGGGCGCACCAACCGTCGAACAAATTTGAACGGATTTTTCTGGTGAGCGGCACCAACGACGAACAACACATTTTTTAGCGGCGAGACGTATATGGACCGATAACACTTAAGAGGTCGTTGGCGGGTCGTTAGCTTTTCTCTATCGCTGCTGCGGGAGGTCGTTCTGTGGCTCTGAAAACCAGGATCGTTCGGGCATTTGGGTTGTCAGTGTTGGTGGCGGGTTTGGGGCTGGGGCCGATCGGCTGCTCGGATCGTCCGGATTACACCGGCGCCGGCGGAACAGTCGATGGCGGTTCGGACGCGCCCGCCACTGGCAGCGGAGGATCGACCGGTAGCGGCGGCTCGGGAAACACCGGCAGCGGTGGCTCGATCGCCACCGGCGGGACCGGCGGCGCCGACGCGGCCGATGACGGCGCATGCCCGGGCGCCAACTGCGCCGACGCGGGCGACGTCCCGCCGCCATTTCTCTGCGGCAACAGCATGCTCAATGCCGGCGAGACCTGCGACGACGGCAACACGGTTCCCGGCGACGGCTGCTCCGGCGTCTGCGCGCTGGAACCGAATTACGTTTGTCCCACGCCCGGCCAGCCGTGCACGTCCACCATTGTCTGTGGCAACAGCGTCGTCGAGGGCAACGAGACCTGCGACGACGGCAACACGGTGGGCGGCGACGGCTGCTCGGCCAGCTGCCTGGTCGAAGCGGGCTGGAACTGCGCCACCGCAGGACAACCGTGCCAGCCGGCGCCCAAAGCGACCTGCGGCAACGGCGCGCTGGACTCCGGCGAAGGCTGCGACGACGGCAACGTCACCGACGGTGACGGCTGTTCGGACAAGTGTCAGCTCGAACCTGGATACACCTGTCCGACCGCCGGCAGCCCTTGCGCGGTCATTCAATACTGCGGTGACGGCAAGGTGAACGGCGGCGAAGAGTGCGACGACGGCAACACCACCAGCGGCGACGGCTGCTCGGGCGGCTGCCGCCTGGAACCATTCTTCACCTGCCCCACCCCGGGCCAGCCCTGCAAGACCACCATCGTCTGCGGCGATCTGAAGGTTACCGGCGACGAAGCCTGCGACGACGGCAACACCAGCGCCGGCGACGGCTGCTCCGCCGACTGCAAGCAGGTCGAACCGGGATTCACCTGCCCCACCGCCGGCGGCACCGGCGGCCCCTGCCAGCCGGTGCTGGTCCCGAAGTGCGGCGACGGCCGCCTCAGCACCGGCGAGTACTGCGATGACGGCAACGTCGTCGACGGCGACGGTTGCTCGTCGTCGTGCGTGATCGAACCCGGCTTCGATTGTCCGACGCCGGGCAAGCTGTGCACGGCCATCGCGGTGTGCGGCGACGGCAAGCTCAGCGTCTCAAGCGGCGAGCAGTGCGATGACGGCAACAAGACCGGCGGCGACGGCTGCTCCGCGACCTGCCAGGTAGAGACCAACTGGGTGTGCCCGACGCCGGGTCAACCGTGCGTCAGCACCATCAAGTGCGGCGACCACCGGGTCAACGGCAGCGAGCAGTGCGACGACGGCAACACCACCAGCGGCGACGGCTGCTCGTCGGCCTGTCAGGTGGAATGCGGCTGGGTCTGCCCGGCGGGCAGCGCCTGCCACGCGGTGAAGTGCGGCGACGGCATGGTCGCCGGCAACGAGCAGTGCGACGACGGCAACAACACCGCCGGCGACGGGTGCAGCCCGACCTGCACGCTGGAAAGCAAACCGGTGTCCGGCCCCGAGGGATGGCAGTGCACCTCGCCGAAGCAAACCAGCGGCTGCGTCGGACCGACCACCTGCGCCGCCACCATGTGCGGCAACGGCCATCCCGACGGCTCCGAGCAATGCGATGACGGAAACTCGAACACCGGCGACGGATGTTCGCCGCTGTGCCGGCTGGAACCCGTGTGCCCGCCGGGCGGCGGCGCCTGCGCCACCGCGTGCGGCGACGGCTTGCTCTTGCCCATCGACAAGGCGAACGGCCAGGAGTGCGACGACGGCAACACCGTCAGCGGCGACGGCTGCTCCAGCAACTGCAAGGTCGAACCGGGCTTTTCCTGCACCGACACGGTGGTGCAGCCGAATCCGTTGATTCTGCCGATTGTCTACCGCGACTTCAAAGGCTGGAACGAGACCGGTGGCCACCCTGACTTCGAGCACTACACCGGCAACGGCCAGGCCGGCATCACCTTGAACAAGCTCAGCCTCACCAACGGCGGCGTGCCGGTGCACGCGCCGATGTGTGTGGCACTGACCACCAACCTGTGCCCGTCGATGGGCAACCCACCCTGGAATCCCGCCGTCGACTGGTATGGCATGTGGTACCTGAACAACACGACGTACAACAAGACCATCGTCTCGACGCTGACGCTGCCACAACTGAACAACATGGTCGGCGTGTACCAGTTCGACAGCACCGCCTTCTTCCCCATCGATAATCAAGGATGGGGCAACGGACCCAACAACCACAACTTCGGCTTCACCTCGGCGGTTCGTTACTGGTTCGAGTACAACGGCGCCGCCACCTTGGACTTTGTCGGCGACGACGACGTCTGGGTGTTCATCGACAAGCAGCTGGCCGTCGATCTGGGCGGGTTGCACTCGCGGCTGGAAGCCAGCGCCGTACTGGACGCCGCCAACGGGACGGCTTCGGTCTGCGACCTGGTCAACGGTTGCTCGACCAACGGCGGGGCAAAACACACCGTCAACCTGGGCCTGCAGCTGGGCAGCGTGTACGAGATCGTCGTCTTCCAGGCCGAACGGCACACCACCGCCTCCAACTACCGTCTGACGCTGAGCAACTTCACCGGTACGCGCAGCGTCTGCACCAGCGTCTGTGGCGACGGCATCGTCACCAGCGGAGAAGCCTGCGATCTGGGCGCCGCCAACAATACCGGCGCTTACGGCACCTGCAACGCCAACTGCACGCTGGCGCCTTACTGCGGCGATTCCATCGTGCAGACCAACGAACAGTGCGACAACGGCCTCAACCTCACGACGTACGGCGGGACGGCCAAAGTGTGCGGCCCCGGCTGCAAGTGGGCCGGTTACTGCGGTGACGGCAACGTCGATGCCGCCAACGGCGAGCAATGCGACGACGCCGCCAACAACGGCAAGGGCTATGGCTTCTGCACCGCCAATTGCCAGCTCGGCCCGCGCTGCGGTGACGGCGTGGTCACCAACGGCGAGCAATGCGACAGTGGCGCCACCAACGGCGCGCCGACCGACAAGTGCCAGGGCAACTGCATGCTCAAGTGCGGCAACGGCATGCTGGAGGCGGGCGAACAGTGTGACAACGGCGCCGCCAACAACACCGGCGGCTACGGCAAGTGCAACCCCGATTGCTCGCTGGGAGCCCGCTGCGGCGACGGCATCAAGAACGGTACCGAGCAGTGTGACGACGGCAAGAACGACGGCTCGTACGGCAACTGTGCGCCGGGCTGCGTGCTGGGTCCGCGCTGCGGCGACAGCCTGGTGCAGACCGGAGCCGGCGAAACCTGCGACAGCGGCGCCAACAACCAACCGATGGCCACCGCCTATGGCAAGAACGTCTGCACCACGCGCTGCCTGGCCGCGCCTTACTGCGGGAACAAGTCGGTCGACACCGCCTTCGGCGAAGGCTGCGACGACGGCGTCAACAGCGGCCTGCCCGGGTCGTGCACGGTGGATTGCAAGTCGTACGTCCCGCTGGCCTCGTGCGGAAACGGAGTCAAGGACACCGGCGAGCAGTGCGACGACGGCGCCAACAACGGCACCACGGCCAGCACCTGCGACGTGCACTGCAAACTAAAGTGCGGCGACGGCGTCAAGGATCCGGGCGAGCAGTGCGACGACGGCACCAACAGCGGCGCGTACGGCACCTGCAACGCCAACTGTACGCTGGCTCCGTATTGCGGCGACGGCGCAAAGAACGGCCCCGAGCAATGCGACAATGGCGCCAGTAATTCAGACACCACCTATGGCCCGAACACATGCACCAAGCAATGCAAGCTTGGTCCCTACTGCGGCGACGGGCGCATCCAGACCGCCAACGGAGAGGAATGCGACTCGACTCCCGGTTGCGACAGCCTCTGTCACAACAAGGTCGTGCCCTAACCGATGGGTACACCCGGCGGCGCCGTCAATCGCAGAGGCGCAGTTCGCGCATGACGGCGGGCGGGCCGCCGTTGTCCGCCTGACACACCGGCGCGGCGACCGCCTTCGCTTCGTCGCCGCGCCCCTGGTTTTGCAGCAGTTCGCACAGCACCGAGCGGATACCGATCTCTAGTCTCTTGTTCGGGAAGGCGTGGTCCAGGATGGCCCGCTCGGCCAGCGCGGCCTTCAGCTCGGTCTCGGCCCTGTGTGCGTCACCCTGGTCGACGGCGTGCAACGCGCGGAAGAAGTGCACCCGCGGATCGCGCGGGTGATCTTTCCCCCACAGCTCGACGTCGCGGGCCGCGACCGTCGGATCTTGCGGCAGGTGCGCGTCGTCAACCAGGGGATCCCCGGCGAACACCGCCGCGTCGGCTGCATACGCCGGATAGTGCTTCTTGGCGTCCAGCAGGCTGGCACCAAATCCCAGCACCGCCACCACCGCCAGACCCAAGGCTAGCCGGGAATAGCGCGGCTCCGGCAGGGTTCGTGGCCAGATCCGCAGCAAGGCGAAACCAGCTAGCCCGCCGGCGATGGCCCCGCCAAAGTGCGCGGCGAAGTCGACGCGCCCGCCGTGGCTGCTGGCGACCAGCGGAATCAGCGACGGAACCAGGAACTGCAGCAGCCGAAGCTGCGTCTGCACCTTGGCCGGCCCCGGCGGCAAGCGGCGCGTCGCCACCAGCGCGGCCGCCAAGAGCCCCATCACCGCCCCTGACGCGCCGACGGAGATCAGATTGGCCGGATTGATCAAGAGGCCCATGAGCGAGCCGCCCAGCGCCCCCACCAAGAAAAGCGCGAGGAACCAGGCCGGCCCCAGCAACGCCTCCAGCATCCACCCGGCCAGCGCCAGCGCGATCCCGTTCATCACCAGATGAAACAGATCGGCGTGCAGCAGCGCCGCCGACAGCAGGCGGTACCACTCGCCCCGTTGCAGGACGGCGGCGCCGTTCATCCCACCCAACGCCAGCAGCGACGGCGCGTCGATACCCAGCACGCCGCCGCCGTGGCCACCGACGTTGCCCATTTGCTCGCCGACGAACACGGCGGCTAGAAACGCCAGCAACCCGATCGTCGCTCGCGGCCACCGGTGGCGCACCTTCAGCGTCGGGGCGGGCACGAAGATGTCGCCGTCGGCCTTGCGGGGCTCGCGCAGGACGCGATCGATCCAGCGCCGCCCGCTCAGCAACCACTGCAACGGCGCCGGGGACCAGACTGTCCGACTGTCTACGTCCAGATAATACGGAACGATCGCCACCTTCTTCCAGCCGCCGCGGCGATGCAGCGCCTTCAATCGCGCGCGGTCAGCGTCGCTGGGCGGACCGCGGCCGATCTCATAGATCGCCATGACCACCGGCATCTTGACCCCGTTGATCGTTCCCGAATAGCGCAAGCAGGCGCGCCCGGTCTCGATCAGCTCTTCTGCCGAACCGGCAAACGTCTTGGTCGGGTCGCTCTGCCGATCGACGATGAACGCAATGGTCAGGCTGAAGCTGGCCTGGGAGAGCACGATGTCGGCCTTCCCCACCAGATCTGCCGCTTCGGCCGGAACCTGCGGCGCGAACCGTTTTTCGCCCGCCAAACGTTTGGCCAGATAAACGGTGAACGGTTCATCCCCCGACGGTAGCGCGTGGTCGGCGCGCGCCAGCGGCTGGTCGGGGGCGTCGGCAAGATCGTCGGCAAGATCGTCAGCAAGATCGTCAGCAAGATCGTCGGGAAAATCGGCCACTTTGGTCAGATGCTCATTGCGCAGCGACCGGACACGCCCCGTCGCCGGTGGAGATCCAACTCTCCGTGGTCGCGCTGCCAGTCGCGCATGCCGCGTCCTGCGCCGTACACGGGGTGCCCGCGATGTTCTTCGCGCACGCCCACCACGCCCGTGACGGGGTCGCGCACGGGGCAGCGCAGCGCCGCGCCGCCGTCGACGCCGTTGCCCGTGCTGCCGCCGGTTCCGTTGGCCGCGCCACTGCCCGGCGCCGCGCCGGAACGGCGGTCTTCCCTCGCGGGCGGGACCTCCCCACAGCCGACTCCGACGGCGATCGTCGACAGCAAGGCAAGGCTCGCGAATCCCTCTGAACGCATCGGCCCGATCGTATCGCGCTTGGGCCAAACCGAAAAGGCGGCGCCGATCGCCGGCGCTGCCCGTTCAATCGTTCAATGAGAATCGGCCAGCGTTTACTGGATGATCTGCGTGCAGCGGCTGTTGATGCACTGATTGGCGGGGTTGCAGCAGTCGGAGGCTGTCGTGCACAGCTCCAAGGTGTTCGAGCAGGTATTCACCGGCGGCGGCACACACTGCAGCACAGGAACGCCGTCCGCTCCGCGCGAGGTCTCGCGGCAGAAACCGCCGCAGCAATCGGCGCCGGTCTCGCACGACATCGTGTTGGCCTTGCACGGCGCCAGGGCGGCGAACGCCCGCATGTTGGCGGTGTGCAGCTCTTGCCCCGGCAGGTAAAACGCCGGGTGGCTGGGATCGGCCTTGCCCGGGTGGTCGATGTCGATGGCGGCGATCCAGATCTTCTTGCGCGGGCTGGGATTGGCCGGGTTGGCGAATGGATCGTTGCCGGCCGGATCGCCGCTGGTGGGGCAGATGGTGTTGCCGTAGGCGCGGCGGCTGGTGAACAGCACCCAGTAATATCCGCCTACTGCCACCGGAAGAACGCTGGCCTCGTAGTTCATGCGGCCCTCGACCATCTCGCCGTACGGCAAATAAAGCTGGCCGGCGTCATCGCGGCCGTTGATGGCGTTCAAAGTCTTGATGGTCTTGTCCGCAGATTCAACCAGGTGCAGCTCGCCGAATTGCGGCGTCAACGGCGCCCCATCACTGACGAATTGACTCGAGTCGAGAGAGTCGCCTTGCTGATAAATGACGCCCTTACCGTCCGGCAAGAATGTCGGCCAGGCGACCGCCTTGCCAGGGCCAGCGTCGGTGACCAGGTCGCGAAGGTTCGAGAACGCCGGCGGCGAGGCCTTGCCGTCGAAGTCCATCTCGGACAACACGCGCTGGCAGGCCTGCAGGCAGGTTCCAGTGCAGGTGTCATCGGTGCAGGCCGCGGCCAGTTTGTCGCCGTTAATGAAAGCCACGTGCGCGCCGTCGGGCGAGAAAGCCGGCGTGGTCGCGTAGGTGACCAACGGGCTCAGCGACGGAGCGGCGATGTCCATCCCGGTGCTGGTGTCGATCATCTTCGAGGCCGTGCCGGGGGTCGAGAAGATTCCGTGCGGCAAGAAAGGCCAATTCCGTTTCGGCGGCAGTCCGCTGACCAGGCCCATGCTTCCGTCGGGCGTCAGGCCGATGAACGAGAACAGTTGTCCGTTGGTGGTCTGCGTGCGAATCGCCGCCGTGCCAGCCGTGTCCAGGTTGTACGTCTGGCTGGTGACCGGGTTCCAGTCGCCGTTCGGGTTCGCGGTGGTCATGCTTCCTGGTGTCGGATTGTTTTGGCTGCCCGCCGACATCACGCTTCCGTTGGCGCTGACCGAATGGCAGGCGGTGCATTGCGCGCCGTTGTTCAAATTCGAAGGAAGATTGCCGCCCGCCGACACCACCACTGTGGCGGCTTGCCCGGCCGGAATGCGCATGATTCCGCCTTGACCCTGGGGCATGGTCAGCATCGAGTTCTTGTACGTGCTGTAATAAAAGACGCCGTTGATACTGGCCGGCGCAATCAACCAGGTTTGTTTCAGCGGTCCGCTGCCGGTGTTACCCGACAATTTGTTGACGCTCGCCGTGACGGTGTCTTTGGGACCCGCGGTCAAGGTCAGGCCCTTCCAGATCTCGGGCGGCATCGTGACCTGCAACGGATCGTTCAGATTGGAGAATTGCTGATAATTGAAGTGAGGCGCGGTGATGGTCAGGTACGCCGCGCGCGTGCCTGTGTTGCCACCGAACTGCAAGGACGGCGGCTCCAGTCCGCGTGGGAAGACCGTCTTGTCGTACGGGTAGAGCCATTTGAACTGAGCGTCTTGCCCGCCCCCCGTCAGGGTGGTGGTGTCTTGCGGATTCAGCATGTTCGAGCCGTCGGCACCACACTGCAACGGCATGGTGGGGGTCGGCGCGGTCGGACAATAGCGGGTGATGTTGACGTTCACCGTGATCGTTGTGGTGGCGGTTCCGTTGCCCACCGTGGCGCTGACCGTGGCGACACCACCGACGTAGCCGTTGGGTGTGAAGACGCCGTCGCTGCCAACTGACCCGATGGCGACGTTGTCGACTGTCCAGTTGATCCGGGTGGGCATTGTTCCGTCGTTCAATTGCACGGTCAAATGAACCGGCATCGGTTTGCCGCTGACGGTGATGGTGTCAGGGCTGTCCGATTTGATCATGCCGGCCAGCGGAAAGACAACTCCCCCGTCCGACCGCGATCCACCGGTGCCCGAACCGTTGCCGACGATTCCGGTGCCACCCGTTGCGCCACCGCCCGTGCCGGCGCTGCCATTGCCGCCATTCCCCCCGTTTTGGCCGCCTGGACTCTTCAGTCCAGCGCAACTGGAAACAATCAATGCCAGGGCTGCCGTAACAGTGACACCGAAGCATCGCATGACAAACCTCCGCGCGGGATCTGAGCAGTTGCGTTGGCTCACACTGAGCGTCTTCGCGCCGCTCTTGATGATCGCGAAATAAACGCTAGCAGGCGTCAATGGCGTAAATCCACAAAAAGCATAGTCAATTTTTGTTGTTTACTGCACTTAACAGCTGCTATCGGTGTGTGTGACCGACCACTTTAAAATCCGTCTCCCATTTTTTTGATCGCGGGCAAACGCTGCGTTCTGCCAGCGCGGCGCGCGCGCGACGGCGAGATCTGGTAGGCTGATTGCTTCTCGATGTTGCGCCTCAACCGCTGGACCCGTTTTGGCTCGGCCACCCTGGTTATCGCTACCAAGGGTGGTCCGGCTCGGGTCTATCGCGGCTGAACGCTCGACGAGACGACCCCGGCCAAAAGCCGCGGGTCGCTCTCGGTGGCTCGCGGTCTTCGGCTTTTACCCCGGAGACGACCATGTGCCACAACGAAGCGCGATCGACGATCAGTGCCCTGCCCACCGCGCCCGCCAGGACTGCCGCATCCCCGGGCGGCAGCGCACAGGTCCGCCTGGTTGACCGCCTGATCCCGGCTTTTCCGCGGGTTTTCTGGTTTTTGTGGGCCGGCATGCTGCTGAACCGCGCCGGTGGCGGCGTCCTTTGCTGGCTGGCGGTCTATCTGACCCGCGAACGCGGCCTGCGCGCCGACCTGGCCGGGCTGGTGCTCAGCCTGCATGCCGCCGGCGGCATCATCGCCGGGCCGACCGGCGGCGCGCTGGCCGATCGGCTGGGGCGGCGGGCGACTTTGTTGCTGGGAACGGCGGGCGCCGGCGTGGCCATGCTGGCGCTGGGGTTCGCGCGCGCGCTGGGCGCGATTTTTCTTCTGGCGCCGCTGCTGGGATTCTTCACCCAGATCTGTGGACCGCCGCTGCTGGCGGCGGTGGCCGACTTGATCCAACCGGCGCAACGGCGACGGGCCTATGGTTTCATTTACTGGGCCAACAACCTCGGCTTCGCGGCGGCCGCCGCGCTGGGCGGCTTTCTGGCCGAGCGGCACTTCACCTGGCTATTCGTCGTCGACGCCATGACCACGCTGGGCTACGGCGTGATTGTTCTTCTGCGTGTGCCCGAGACGCGACCACCGGCGGCGGCAGCGACGTCCCCGGTCATCTCACCAGCAAACGGCTGGCTGGCGCCCTTTCGCGATCGCGCGTTGATGACGCTGGTGGGCATCCAGGTGCCGGTGCTGGTGGCGTTCACACAGGTCCTGGCGGCGCTGCCCCTGGACATGCGCGCGCACAGCTTGCCGGCGAATCGCATCGGCCTTTTGCTGGGCCTGAACGGGGTGGTCATCGTGCTGTTGCAGCCGCTGGCCCTGCGCTTTTTGCAGCGGGTGCCGCACGTGTCGCTGCTGGCGGGCGGCGCGGCCCTGGCGGGCCTGGGCCTGGGCGCCGTCGGGCTGGCCCGCGGCTCGTGGGGATACGCGTTGGCCACGGTGATCTTCACGGCGGGCGAGATCGGGTTTTCGCTGGCGATGCCGCCGTTGGTGGCGCAGCTGGCGCCCAGCGATCAGCGTGGCGCGTACCAGGGCATGCATCAACTTTCGTGGAGCGTGGCCAGCATGCTGGCGCCAATGCTGGGGCTGACCGTGCTGGCTCACGCCGGGTCGGCAACCTTATGGACAGGGTGCTTGTGCGTCGGCGTCGGGGCTGGCGCACTGCACGCCACCGTCACCCGGCGCCAGATCAACCACAGTCTCGACAGGCGTGAAGATAGAGAGGCCGCCTAGCTTGGTTAGACGGGCGAGGCCGTGCGAAAGCGCGATTACGGGAGGGCTTTCACTTTTATCGGACTGCCGCCGATTGGTCGAACAACCTATTAAAGGGAGACCTTGTCTGGTCGTGTCGTTACCACGCCCTGTTGATTCAGCACCTGATGGGCGAACGCCAGCCGTCGACCCGGTCGAGGGCGACGCACGCCTGGTCATCCGCGCCGCGGCGGGCGACGGCCAGGCCATCACTGTCATCTGGTCGCGCTATCACCTGCTGGTCCGATCGGTGCTGCTGTCCACGCTGGGCGCCGACCAGGAGATCGACGACCTGGTGCAAGAGGTGTTCATGGAGCTGCTCCGCGCGGTCAAGCTGGTGCGCGACGGCACGGCGCTGCCGGCCATTCTGTCGCGCATCGCCGTGCGCCGAGCAGGCATGGCCTTGCGGCGGCGGCGGGTGCGGTCGGTGATTCTGTCGTTGCCGTGGATCGACATGCCGGACGTCCCGGTGGCGCCGGCCGACATGGACAGCCGGCTGGCGCTGGTGGCGTTGTATCGCCTGCTGAACAAGATCAAGCCGCGGCATCGGCTGGCGTTCCTGCTTTTCTCCGTGCAGGGATTGGATGTGGCGGAGGTGGCCGGCGCCCTGGAGATCTCGCTGTCGGCGGCCAAGCGGGCGGTCAGCGCCGGACGCAAAAAGGTGCTGCGAATGGCCGAACGGGAGCCGTTGCTGAAGCAATTCCTGTCGGCGGAGCGGGAGGGGAAATCGTGACCAGCGAAAGGGATCCGCAGCAACAAGAACGGTTGAATTGGCTGGTCGCGCTGGCCCGCGGGGCCGTCGACGAACGGCTGCGCAACGCCGGCGGCGAGGGCGGCCTGGCGAATTTGATCCTCGGTGTCGGGCAGCGGGTCGTAAACCCCGCCCCGAGACGGCGACTATTCGTTCCGCTGGGCGCTGGGTTCGCGGTCGCCGGCTTGGTGCTGGTGATCGTCGGCGCCACCCGGCTGCGCGCGCCGTCCCCGGCCCTCCTTTCATATGCGGTGGAAAATGAGCCGGCGGCGCCGACCACGCTGATGCCGGCGGCGCCGGCGACCACGGCGAGGGACGGCCACGGCGCAACGACCGGAGCGCGCGTCGCCGAGGCCGCGACGAGCAGCCAGTATCATTTCTCCGACGGCACCACCATCGCGGCGCCCAGTGGAACCGCAGTGGACGTCGAGGCGGTGGACAACAAACGGCCGCGCGTGCGCATCAACGGCCGGCCGGCGCGGGTGCGGGTGGTGCATCGTCCGGACACGCGCTGGATCTTCGAGGCTGGGCCGTTCGAGGTGCTGGTCACCGGCACCGCTTTCGATCTCGGCTGGAACGCGGCGCCGCAGGTGCTGTCGCTGGATTTGATCGAAGGGGCGGTGACCTTGCGCGGACCGCGTCTGCCCGAGGGTGGCGTTCCTGTGCTGGCCGGCCAGCACGTCGAGGTGTCGCTGGCCACCGGCAGCCTGACCGTGCGCGCCGCCGGCGCCGCGCCCGCCCAACCGCAGACGCCACCGCCGCCGCTCGACGAAGCGCCGATCTCCGGCGCCACACCGGCGCCCGCCCCCAGCGTCCCAGCGCCCGCCGCCAGCCGCCGCGCCGGCGCGGTCAGCTGGCGCGGGTTGGTCGGCCGCGGTGACTTCGACGGCGTGGTGAAGGCGGCGCGCCGGCGCTCGATCGACGATTGCGAGTTGCGCTGCTCGGCAGAGGATCTGCGTGCGCTGGGAGATGCCGCCCGCTATTCAAACCGATCGGCGCTGGCCGAACGGGCCTTCGTCGCCTTGCGGGCGCGTTTCGCCGGAACAACCGACGGCACCGCCGCTGCTTACCTTCTGGGACGAACCTACGAATCCAAACACAACTGGTCCGGTGCCGAGCGGCTGTACCAGCAATACCTGAGCGAAGCGCCCAGCGGACAGTTCGCCGTCGAGGCCGCGTCCGGCCGGGCCCGAGTGGCTGCCCGTCGATAAACAAGTTAATGATGCCGGTGATGACACGCCGGTCTGGTGGGGTGCGACGCACGCTGGGCCTGCTGGCGGCGGTGTGGCTGCTCTCGCGGGCCGCCGCCGCTGACGCCGCCGACGTGCTGGTGGTGCGCCCGACGCTGGACGATCGTTTCATCGAAGAGATCTTCCATCGCGTGGGCGGCGAGCTGCGCGTTCACGCCTTCGTCGTGCGCGAGCAACAGCCCAGCGGCGACGACGTGTCGATGGCGGAGGCGCGCGCGCTGCTCGCTGGCAGCGGCGCGGCGGCCTGCATCTCGTTCATTTGGCAAGGCGACACGTCGGTGGTGCGGGTCTGGGTCGCCGGCCCCAGCGGCACGCCGGCCTTGTTCGAAGCCGTGTCGCTGCAACGCACGCCCGACGTGCCGACGGTGCTGGCGGCGCGCGCGGTGGATTTGTTGACGGTGGCGCTGGATAGAAACCGCCCCCTGGCAGCGCTGCCGCCGGGCGGGTCACCCGTCGCTGACTCGACTGCGCCGACGCTGACCGTCGCCCCGCCGGCGGCGATCACGGCGGCGCCGCGCGACTGGTCGCTGGCGGTGGGCGCGGCGCTGATCATCGGCGGCGGTCGCTTCGGCAACGCCGCCGGTCCCGAGCTGGCGCTGGCGCGGGCGTTGGCCCGGCGCTGGGCGATCGGCGTCCGCCTCGCCGCGCCCCTGTGGGGCCAGCGGCTCGGCAACGACGACGCCAGCGCCAAGCAGACCCAAGCGCTGGGATTGATCGAAGGGCAAACGCTTCTCGCTTCGTGGCGCGCGCTGGCCGTGCGCGCGCGCGTCGGGCTGGGCGCCGATTACCTGCGCATCAACGGCGACGTGGTGCCGGCGGTGGCGTCGGCGATGCCGGCGCAGGCGACCGCCTGGGTGGCGACGGCCGCCGCCGGCGTGGCGCTGTCGCTGGCGGTTTCGCCGCGCGTGGCGGTCGACGTCGGCGGCGGCGTCTGCGCCGCGTGGCCGCGCCCGCACATTCACCTTGGCCACGAGACGGTGGCGCTGACGCAACCGCAGCCGTCGCTGACCGTTGGCGTGCGCTTCGACCTTTGACGACGATGACGATGACGACCACGGCGAAGCCTCGATCGACATTCGTTCGCGCCGTGCTGGCCGCGGCGACCCTGGCCAGTTGCACAGGCACGACGTTGGACGCCACGGTCGATCGCGGCCCGACCGAGCTGGACCGCCCGACGGCCTGGTATCCCTTGAACGATGCCGCCCGCATCGGCCACGACCGCGCCGCCGGCCGCGGCGAGGCGCTGGTCGCCGGCGTGCAGATCGTCAGCGATCCACAAAAGGGCCCGGTGGCCGAGTTCGACCCCGTCACCGGCGGCTCGTTGACGCTGCTGCCGCCCGTGAGTCGCGATTTCACCGTGGCCTTCTGGATGAAGTCCACCCAGCAAGGCCCGAAGCAAGCCGGCTGGGTGATGGGCCCGCGCCTCATCGACGGCGACTATCCCAACCTGGCGCTGGACTTCGGCGTCAGTCTGTCTTTGGACAAGCTGGCCTTCGGCGTGGGGAATCCCAGCGACGTCACGCTTGATCAAACCGCCATGATCAGCCTGCACAGCGTGGTCGACGGCACCTGGCACCACGTGGCGGTGACCCGCGATGGCACCACCGGCCAGCGCCAGATCTTCGTCGACGGCGCGCTGGATTCAGAAATGCCGGCGCTGCCTGGCGATCTGAAATTGCCACCTACCATGCTCGTGGGCCAACGCATCTCCACCGCGCCTCCGTCGCCCGTCCTGAAAGCCACCCTCCTGGATCTGCGTTTCTACGATCGGGTCCTGTCGGCGCCGGCGATCGCGTTTCTGGCGACGCCGTGATCGCCGCCGGTCAGCGCGGCGTCGGCACCAGCAAGACAATGCCGGCAAAACGGCCGAAGCGTTCGCGCTTGTCGGCCGGGGCGAACGGACGCAGCAATTTCATGACCGCGCGCATCGCCCACGGCAGCGGCGGACGCCGGCCAAGCCGCGCGCCCTCCGCCGGCAAGTACCGGACCTCGCGGCTCTGCCAGCCATGCTGGGCGAAGAACGCGAACCAGTCGGGTGGATTGAACTTGAACGGCGCCGCGGCCATGGCGCGATCGGCGCCGGTCTTCTTGCGATAGGCGGTCGAGTCTGGCGAAAAGTAGTCGACGATCCAGCTCGCCGCGTGCGGCAGCGCGCGAAGATCCTTGGCCAGCGCGCCCACCGCGGCGTTGTCCAGGTACGGCACCACGCCTTCGGTGATGATCAGCAGGCGTGAGGATTCGCCGTCGATCTGCCGCAGCAGCGTCTGTCGCTGCGGCTGCTCGGCGAGATCCATCCCGACGCGCACAAGCTGGCAGCGCGGCGTCTCTGCGGCCAGGCGCTGATCTTTGAAGGTGATCAGAGCTGGATAATCGACCTCGATCCAGCGCAGCGACGGCGGCAGCGATAGACGGTAAGGGCGCGTGTCCAGGCCGGCGCCCAGATTCACCACCGTGTCGCAGCCGGCCGCAATGGCGCCGGCGATGTACTGGTCGATGATGCGCGTGCGAATCGCCACCGACCAGCCGACCATCGGCTGCATGGGCAGGCCGCGGGTGATGGCGGCGCCGCGCTCGCCGGCCAGCAGTGCCGCCAGCGGATCGACGAACAAAGCATCGGGGCGCGCCGACTCCACCGCCCGGTGATGCGCCACCATGAAGGCGGTGTCAGAGACGTGCTGGATGGGGGACGACGACGGTTCGGGGATCATTTCCGAGTACCGGTGGCGTTGCCGCCAGAGAGTCTGTCGGGCGGACAGCGCGCCGGCGGATCCCGGTCGACGCCGCCATCGGGGGTGGCCAAGCGATCCAGCGCGGCGACGATGGCCGCGGCGGAATTCTGGGCCTCGGACGACGAATCCAATTCGGCGCGCAAGGCCTGGATGATCCCCCGGCGGTCGCGCACGCTGAGGCGGCGGTCGCAGACGATCTGATCCAGGCGCAGCGGCAGCTCGACGGTGCTGCGCTGAACATCATCGGCATGGGCGCGACCGGCCATGCGAATGCGCAACTCGCGCGTGGCGGTGAGGAAACGCGCCTTGGCGTAACGATACGGATCCTTGCCCGACATCCGCATCACCTCGTCGGTCACGTCGGCGACGCCACTGGCCCCAACCACCACGGCGGCGGCGTCGAAGAAACAGGGGCGCGGATACTGACAAGCCTCACGTGTGTCCGGCCGGAAACGCGACACGGAGGTGGCGGGGTATCGCGTCTCGTCGACGATCGGATCGGGCGGCGGCGCCTTCGGATCTTTTCTCCCGCGGCCAAGAATCACCCCTTGCAGTGTCGGCACATTGCCGGGCGCGCTTTGCGGCACGATCGGAACAAAGTGCAGCGCGCTGACGTGCTTGTCGTGAAAAGAAACCGTGCCGTCGCGGGCGATGCGCGCCTTGAAGCCCGAGGCGTCGTAAAGCAGATCGCCGCTGCTGTCCTTGGCCCGCTCCAGCCGGTATTGATCGGCGGTGGGCTCGCGGGTGGTGGGCGTGCTGGTGGGTGGCCGCAACAGCGACGGTGGCCGGGGCGGCGGCGCGGCGGCCGATTTCTCCGGCGACGCCGGCTGGTCGGCGACGTCCAGCGCCAGCAGCGCCAGCGTCAGGAACGTGAATGCGCAAGCCATAGTGTCTCTATCGACATAGGGATAGTCGCGTCGGGATGCCAGGGCCAGTGTCCTGGAAATGAAATTTTTCTCTGCGCATGGGCGTCAAAAACTTCGGCTGACCTAACCAAAAAAAACCAACTCTGATAAGGGAAAGCTTATGACCAAGACACTGGGAGCGTGCACTCTGGCAATTTTCTTGGCCTCGGCGTGCGGCGGGGGCAGCGACACCCTGTCCACGGGAATCCCGCCCAACACCAGCCTGGGCAACCTGACCCCCGAACAGAACCAGAAGCTGTGCGTGGCCAGCGAGACGTTCCTCCGGACCAAGGTGGAAACGCTGTCCTGCCTGATCCAGGCGCTGGTGCCGGCCTCGCTGGCCGCCAGCACGGACGTGGCGCGCATGCAGTGCAAGACCGCGTACAACGCCTGCGTGTCGCAGCTGGCCACCAGCAGCGGCGGATCGGCGGACGGCGGCACGTCCTCCACCACCACTTGCAAGATGCCGACCGCATCGTGCACGGCCACCGTCGGAGAATTCGAGACCTGCTTGAACGACAGCTCGGCCGCTTACGACAATCTGCAAGGCACCCTGCCCAGCTGCGACGAGCTGCACCTTCCGTTGATGATCGACTCCAGCGTCGGCAGCACTGTTACCGAGCCCGCCTCCTGCACCAAGCTGAGCAGCGAGTGCCCCGACATCACCAGCAGCAGCAGCGGCGGCAGCTCCAGCGGCGACGGCGGCACGAAGAAGTAAGCGGCGGCGCCCGCCACAAACCGACGGCGTGCCGCCGGCGGCGGAGTATCATTCGCCGCACCAAGGAGAAGACGATGACGGAACAGCTGTCCGAAACCCGCCCGGTGAAGCTGGGCGCGACGGGACCGACGGTTTTTCCGCTGGGTCTCGGCTGCATGGGCATGTCCGGGACGTATGGCGCCACCGACGACGCCGAGAGCGTCCGCACCATCCAGGCAGCCATCGATCGCGGCGTCACGTTGATCGACACCGGTGACTTTTACGGCATGGGCCACAACGAGCTCATCATCGGCCGTGCCATCGCCGGCCGCCGCGACAAGATTTTTCTTTCGGTGAAGTTCGGCGCCCTGCGCGGGCCAGACGGAAGCTGGCAGGGCCTGGACACGCGCCCGGCCGCGGTGAAGAACTTTCTCGCCTACACCCTCAAGCGCCTCGGTGTCGAGGCCATCGACATCTACCGGCCGTCGCGGCTGGATCCGAACGTTCCGATCGAGGACACCGTCGGGGCCATCGCCGAAATGGTCAAGGCCGGCTATGTCCGCCACATCGGATTGTCGGAGGTCGGCGTCGAGACCCTGCGCCGCGCCCGCCAGCTGCATCCCATCGTCGATCTGCAGATCGAATACTCGCTGGCCAGCCGGCGGCCGGAGGCGACGATCTTTCCCGCCCTGAAAGAGCTGGGCGTCGGCGCCACGCTGTACGGGGTTTTCTCGCGCGGCTTGCTCACCGGCAGCGGGCCCAAAGGGCCGCGCGACCTGCGCAATCACCTGCCCCGCTTTCAAAGCGACAACCGCGCCCAAAACAGCGACCTCGCCCTGCGCCTGCAGGCCTTCGCCGCCGAGCGCGGCATGACCGCGGGCCAGGCGGCGATCGCCTGGGTGCGGGCGCGGCAGCCGACGCTCCTGCCCTTGATCGGACCCAAGACCGTCGCGCAGCTTGACGATGCGTTGGGCGCCCTGGCGTGCCCGCTGTCCCCGGACGACGTGGTGGCGCTGGAGCGGGCGTTGCCCGAGGATGCCGTGGCCGGCTCTCGCTATGGCGCCGAACAGATGCGCGGCCTGGACAGCGAGCGATAGCGACCCATAGTCAGCCGTCAACCGGCGACGCCGCTGGCGGCCAGCGACGGCGCCGCTGGCTCTTCTGTTTCCAGCGGAATCAGGCGGACGAAACGCGGCGCCGGCGGAACGCCGTCGGCGGGCGCCGCGCGCGCCAGTGCCAGCCAGTGCGTGGACGACGGCCGCCAGAGCTGAAACTGCCAGCGTGCGGGCCGATTCGGCGCCGCCGCATGTGGCGCAACCGCGGGATCCAGCCGCGCGGCGATCGCCTGGCCGGCCAGCGTGAACGCCGCGCAGTCAAGCGGCAGCGACAGCCCTCGTCCCAGCGCCTTGAGGTACGACTCCTTCAACGTCCACAGGGCCAAAAATAAATCCCGCCGCTGTTCGCCGTCGCAGGCGCGCAACGCGTGCGTCTCTGCGACGGCGAAGTTACGCCCGGCGATGGCCAGCGCGTCGTCGACCATCCGGACCTGCTCGACGTCGACGGCCGCCCGGGCTTCGCCGCTGACCAGACAGGCGATCAGCCCCGCCGTGTGCGACACGCTGAAAGCGGGCGCCGCGATCCCCTCCGGCCCGCACACCGTCGGCCGCCCGTGCCGGTCGGCGACGAACCGCCAGTCGACCGGCGCGACCGGCGCAAACCGGGACAGCGCCGCCCGCACCAGCGCGCGCGTCACCGCGAAGGCCTGGCGATCGCGGGCGAACACAAACCGCGCCTGGCGGGCGCGTTCGTCCACGGTCAGCAGTGCTTCATAGCGGGCCAGCCGTTGCGCATCGTCGCCCACCGCCGGATCGACCAGAAAGACCTGGTCCGGGATCGTCGCTGTCGCCACGAACGTGCGCCGGCTAGGGTTTGTCCCACGCCGCGCGGGCGCGATAACCCTGGGCGGCAGCGCGAATGACCTCCAGCGCGTGCTCGCGACCGTACGGTTCCTCGACCTCGCTGAGCTTGCCTTCCAGAACCTTGTACTCCTCGAAAAAGTGGCGCAGCTCGACCATGAAGTGAGGCGGCAGATCCTTGCCGTCCTGATAGTGCGCCACCGCCGGATCATCGACGGCCACGGCGACGATCTTGTCGTCGACCCCCTTGTCGTCGCGCATGGCGATGCCGCCCACCGCCCGCGCCCGCACGATGGTCAGCGGAAACACCGGCTCTTGCATCAACACCAGCACGTCCAGCGGATCGCCGTCACCGGCGTGGGTCTGCGGGATGAACCCGTAGCTGGCCGGATAGTGCACCGCCGAATAAAGCACGCGATCCAGCATCAAAAGTCCGGTCCGCTTGTCGATCTCGTACTTCAGCTTCGAGCCCTTGGGGATCTCGATGACGACGGGAAAGTACTGTTCGATGCGATCGGGCAGCGCGATGTCGTGAAGCGGGTGCACGCGCCGACGATAGCACGCCGGATCGCGCGCCCCAGGCCGTCGGTTACAGCGAAACGGTCAGCACCGCCTGCCCGGCCACAGTGGTGTCCACCGTGGGCGACGTCCCCGTCCCCACCGCCTGAACGAAGGCGCCGGCGCTCACGTACGGCAGCAGGTCGACGTCGCTGGTTGCCTTCAGGGTCATCTGGCGCGCGCCTTTGGCCGGCGCGCCGGCGGCCAGCTGGCGGGTGAGCAGCGTCGACGACGACGGCGCGACGACCGTCAACGTCAGCTCCGTGAGAAAATCCAGCGTGGCGTCGGCGGGCGCGGTCACGGTCAGCGTCAGGTGGTTCAGCTTCACCGAGTCAGCCAGACCAGCGTCGCCGGGCAGATCGCTGGAATTGAGGGCAATCTGCGACATCACCACCGTCGCCGGCACGCCCGCGGCGGCGGCAGCGGGATTGCCGGGCACCACCTGCGGCGCGATGTCGACGGTGGTGTCGAACGAGATCAGGCCACACCCATCGACGGCGCCCACAGCGGTGAACAGAAGGGCCGTCCGCAGGGCGCGGAAAAACAAACGCGTGGTGGACATGAAGCCTCCGAACGAAAAGGTGGGGCCGATCGGGCGCGCGCCAACCCGCGCCCGCCCGATCGGCGTTGGTGTTTATCGATCGCGCGCCCGCGGGCGGCGCGGCCGGGTCTTGCGGGTGGTCGCCGTCGTGGCCACCTTCATGCTCCGCGCCGCCACCCAGGTGAATGCCGCCGGCGGGCAAAGTGATGGCCGCACCGTCCCCTGTCGCCTGGCCGCCGGTCGTCGCGAACACCAGCGTGTGCATCACGCCGTCGAAGCGCGTTTCAGTGATCGTCCCGGCGGTGGGCCACCGGCAAGTGCCGTCCCCGCGGTCGTGATCGAGCGTGCCGTTCAACGTGCGCAGCGGCGACCCGCCAGAGTCGTCGAAGCTCTCGCTGAACTGGCCGGTCAGGCGCGTGCATTTGGTGGTGGCGCCGCTGGCATCGCGAGCGGTGCGCGCGATGTCGTACGTCTTGGTCTGCGAAAATTACTTGGCCGCCGGATCGCGCCACTGCCGGTGTCGGCCCCACATCCGGCCACCATCGTCATGCCCGCCGTCAAGCCCGCCCAGCGCCAAAGAAACCCCGATCGGCCCCAAGCTGTCGATTTTCCGCGATCATTCATCTCGCCACTCCTTTCGTCCCCCCCTTGTGGGACCGGACGGCGGATTAGCCGCCGGCGAAAGAGGCAGCTTTTGGCGGCCAGGCGCCGTGCGGCGGGGGCGAAAAGAAAATGACGGGGGCGCGGTCGATTTTTGTAACTTTTGGGCCCCTGCCTCCGACTAACGAAGACCATGGCACCGGCCGCCAATCCCGCTCTTTCGCCGAAGGACGAGCACGATCTGGTGTCGGCCTGCACGCGCGGCGATCGCGACGCGCAGAGCCGCCTGTTCCGCGCCGAGGTCCAGCGCGTGCACGGCCTTTTGCACCGCGTGCTGGGCGCCAGCAATGCGCTGGACGATCTGATCCAGGAATCGTTCATGCGCATTTTCCGATCGCTGCCCACCTTCCGCGGCGAGGCGCAGCTGTCGACCTGGATCGGGCGCATCGTCTTACGGGTGGCTTACGAACATCTGCGCGCCGGTGGGCCGGTCTCCGCTCGATTGGAGGCGGTCCCTGATCTTTCATCCGACGATCCCGACGCCGAAGCGCAGCTGCTGGCGCGCGAGGGCCTGCGGCGGCTGTACGGCATTCTCGATCGCCTGGACGCCCGGCAGCGCATCGCCTTCAGCCTGCACGTGGTCGACGGTCGGCCGGCGCAAGAGGTGGCGGCGCCGATGGCGGCGTCGCTGGTCGCGACCAAGACGCGCATCTGGCGCGCGCGCCGCGAGGTGGACAAGCGCGCGCGTCTGGATCCGCTGCTGCAGCCCTACCTCAGCGACGGGAGGCCCGTCATGAAGGCCCAGCGTCGCCCGCCGGTCCCGCCGCTGTCCGAAGCGGCGGTGGCTCGACTGGAACGGCAGGTCTTCGCCGGGATGGACGGCGCGCCGTTGTCGGACGCTCCGGCGCGGCGGCCGTCGCGCTGGTGGTACGGCATCGCCTTCGCCACCGCCGCGGTGGGCGCCTTCGCGGTGGTGACGGTGCGCCACTTTCGCACCGCCGACGACGATGGCGGCGCGCGCGGCGCCCGCATCACCACCGCCGCCGCCAGCTCGCACGTCACGCTGGAAGGCGCGGTGGTCGACGTGGCCCCGCAGTCGGCCATTCGCTTTGGCGCCGAGAGCGGCGACGGTGTGGCGGTGGTGCTGGAACGCGGCGCCGTCACCTGCGAGGTGGCGCCGCGCTCGCACCGCGCGCCGTTCGTGGTGCAAGCCGGCGGCACGCGCGTGACCGTCATCGGCACGCGCTTCCGCGTCCAGCGCGTCGGCGCGCACGCCAGCGTCTTCGTCGATCACGGCACCGTCGAGGTCGGCGACGGCGGCCTGACCCAGATCCTGCACGCCGGCGATCGCTACCAGCCGGCCGCGGACGAGCAGAGCGGCGACGTGGTGCCGGCCGCGCCGACGCCCGCCCGCTGACGCTCGCACCAGCCATCGTCTCGGCGCCGCCGCTTCATCGTCGCGCCGTAGCGGTGAACCGCCCGCACACGGAACGCGCCGACGTCGCGGCCCCACACGCCGACGGCGACCACGGCGGCGATCGTCAGTCGACGCCCGCGCCGGCGCCCACCGAAGCGCCAGAGGCGGCGGTGGAGAATCCGAAGGCACCGATCGTCGCGCCGGTCGTTCGTCTCACCGTGGCCCAGATTTTTGAAAGCGCGGCTCGCCGGGAATCCAGCGACCCCGAAGCCGCGCTGGCCATCTATGCGCAGCTGGCCGCCGGCGACGGCTCCTGGGCCGCCGACGCGTTGTTCGCGCAAGGCTGCTTGGAAATGGAGCGCGGCCACCATGATCAGGCGCGTGCGCTGCTGACGGCGTACCTGCCCCGTTTCCCCGGCGGCCTGAACGCCGACGACGCGCACCGCCTGCTGCAAAGGCTGCGCTGATCGGACGATGAGTCTGGTGGCCGTAGCCGAACGCCGGCTGGACCAGAAAGAGGAACCCAAAAGACACCCCTAGGCCGCGGGTTCGCAATCTCGTAGGTTGCGGGATATGCGACTAGGCATTGACCTTGGGGGAACCAAGATCGAAGGCATCGTCCTCGGCGGCGACGGTGCGGTGCTGGCCAGCCAGCGCGTGGCCACCCCGACCGACAGCTATGCGGCGGTGCTGACCGCGATCGCCGCGCTGGTGACAGAGCTGGAAAAATCGGCCGGCCAGCGCTGCTCGGTGGGAGTGGGAACGCCTGGGTTTCTCTCGCCGCGCACCGGGCTGATTTCCAATTCGAACCTCACCACGCTGAATGGCCACGCCGTCGATCGCGATCTGTCGGAGGCCATCGGGCGTCCGGTGCGTCTCGACAACGACGCCAACTGCTTCGTGCTGTCCGAGGCCACTGACGGCGCGGCGGCGGCGCCGTCGGGCCAAGCTGGAGCCACCGCCATCGATGTGGTCTTCGGCGCCACCCTGGGCACCGGCGTGGGCGGCGGCATCGTGATCAACGGCCGCGTCCTCGGTGGCGCCAACGGAGCCGCCGCCGAATGGAGCCACACCACCCTGCCGTTTCTGGTGCCGACCGAAAAGTCGCCCTACCCCTGTTTCTGCGGGCGGCCGAACTGCATCGAATCGTTTGTCTCGGGCCGCGGCCTGGCCGGCGCGTACACCGAAGTGGCCGGCAAGACCATCCCCGGCCCCGAGGTCGGCCGCCTGGCCGCCGCCGGTGACGCGCCGGCCGGCCGGGCCTTCGAGCTTTACGCCGACCGCCTGGCCCGCGCACTGGCCGGGGTGATCAACCTGCTGGACCCGCGCATCATCGTCCTCGGTGGCGGCGTGTCGAACAACGCGCGCCTGTTCGAACTGGTGCCGCGCCTGTGGAACCAGTACCGCGTCGCCGACGGCCTGCGCACGGACCTGGTGCCGGCGCGCCACGGCGATGCCAGCGGGGTGCGCGGCGCCGCCTGCCTTTGGCCGATTTGAGCCGGAAAAATCCCCACGAAATGGTCCGCCCAGCCGACCGGGCGCAGGCCAGAATCTGGATCGCGAACGTGTTACGATCTTGGCGGGACGTTGATGATGCTGGGTGATGGCCGCCCGGCCTGGATGGTCGGCGCAGCGTTGGCTTCCGTGCTGGTCATCGCCGGCTGCGACGGTCAAACGTACTCGCTGGGAATCAACTGCCTAGGGCTGAAGGGTACCGACCGCGATTTGCAGGCGGCCCTCGACACCCAGACCCAGGTGGTGCTCTGCCCGCGCGCGATCTTCACCCTGGACGCGCCGGTGATCCTGCGCAGCCCGGGCAACATCCTCGAGACGTTGGGGCGCCCCACCGATCCAGCCGAGATGGCCACCATTATCTTGAGCGCGAACTTTTCCAGCCTGGACGTCGGCATTGGCGCGCCCGCCAGCAACGTCCACATCAACAGCGTGCGCATCGATGGCAACCGGCGCACGCTGGGCCCGCGCGGCAGCCGTTTTCAGCTATTGGGCATGGGTATCGGCAACGGCTATCAGCTGATCAACAACGTGTTCGCCGATTCGCCGGGATGGACGCACGTGCACATCATCGAGCCCTGTGATTCGTCGATGATCGTGGGCAACATCGTCGAAGGCGGATCGCAGACCCACGACGCCACCGGCAACTTCTCCGACGGGCTTTCGATCTCCTGCGCCCACACCCTGATCGCCAACAACGTCATCAACAACGTGTCCAGCGTGGGCATCGTCTACTTCGGCGGCCCCGGCACCATCATCCGCGACAACACCATCAGCCAGACCACCAACGGCGCGTCGTCGGGGATCAACGTCGGCGACGCCGTTCGCCTGGACCACACCGGCGTGGTGATCAGCGGCAACACCATCAAGGCGACGGCGCCCGGCTACTTCGACCTCGGCCTGGCTGCCGGCCTGCGCGTGTGGCTGCCCTTGCCGCGCCAGCCGAACATCACGGGCATCACCGTGACCGGCAACGTCATCTCGGGCATGAGCCGCTACGGACTGTCCGTCGACGGCTGTCTGAGCTGCGACATCGAGAACAACCAGGTGGTCGACTGGCAGCCGTTGACCGCCACGCCCGCCGCCGGCTGCCCGCCCTCGGCGGCCTACATCGCCAACGTCAGCGGCGGCCACGCCGACGGCAACATCCAGCCCGGTTACGTCGACGCCAACATCGACGGCTGCGTGGGCCTGCCGAACGCGGCGCCGTAGGCGCGCGGACTACGCCGCGGGCGCTTCGTTGAAGTCAGCGGCCAGCGCGCGCGCCTCGACGATGTTGTCTTCGATCGCGCAGTACGTCCAACCGCCGTAGCGGCCGATGGAGTAAACCCCGCTGGCCTGTAGCACGCGCGACAGGCGCCGGTGCTCGGCCAGCGAGGCGCGGGTGATGTGGACATACGCCGGATCCATCACCACCGCGTGCTCCGCCACCAGGCGGTGACCGTCGGTGATTCCCAGCCGTTGCAGATCGCCGAGCACGCGCGCCCGCGCCGCATCGACGTCGACGACCGCGTCGCGTGGATAGCCAAGCTCGACGTACAGGCTCAAACGATCGCTGTCGAAGATGTTGTCGTAGTACCCGATGCGATAAAACGACACCGCCGGATCGGGGAAGTACACCCAGTGCACGCCGCTTTGCCCTTTGCGGTCAAAGCCGAGATTGAAAACCAGCACCTTGTTCCAGCTGAACGCAGCGGCGTCGAACGAAAGACCCGCCGCCGTCGCCAGCCGTGGAAACGGCGCCGACGAGATCAGCCGTTCAAAACGAATTTCGCGCTTGGGGGTGCGGGCCACCCGGCGGCGCAAATCGATCGCCAGCAGCGGTTCGTTCAAGGCGATGCCGCCGTCGCGCCCCTCGCCGGCCAGCGCCTTGACGTACTGGATGGCGCCGCCTTCCGGGTATGTGAAGGTGGCGTTGTAGCTGGCGTTGTCCGGCATCTTCATGTTGCGGACGATCTCGTCGACGTTGGCGTGCGGAAAAAACCGCCCCATGGCGTCGCGGTCCAGCGCGCCAAGGTCGCAGGCATAGAGCTTCTCGTTATAGGGAATCAAGAACTTCTCGGCGATCGAGCGGCCAAAGCGCGCGTACAGCATGGCCTTGAAGTTGTCCTCGGGCGGCGGCGGGCCGCCGTCGCCGCGAGCGGCGGCGCGGGCAAAATATAGATCGTGCAGGCAGTCGATGAATTCGTCTTGAGGCAGCTGGTGGATGTTCTTCTGAAACGGAAAGTCGATCATCCGCTGCCCGTAACGAATGAATGACTTTTTGTGGACGGTGCGGATGATCTGCCCGGGCATGCGCGCGCGCAGCCACGCTTCGATCTCGGGGTGCTTGAAGTGAAAGAAGTGCCCGGAGTAGTCCCAGGTGAACCCGTCGCGCACGACCGTCTTGCAGTAACCGCCGACCGCGGCGTCGGCCTCCAGCACCAGATAGTCACGATCGCGCAGCGCCGCGGCCAGGGCCAGTCCGCTGATCCCGGCGCCGACGATCAAATGCCTTACGGATTCCATTCATGGGCAGCGTACTACAGAGCGGGACCGCAGAGCATGGCCGGGCCGGTCGCTGTGGAGGGGATTTTTTTGGCGTGCGGCGGCTACGCCAGCGGACGCCACAAAATCTCTCCCCGGTGCACTAGTGCTCGCTACGCAGATTGTCCTGCCACGGCGACTGCACGCCGCTGTCACACAACCAGAAGAACAGCGCCCGCTGTTCCAAATACTCCAGCGTCGCGATCTCCACCAGGACCGGCGACATCGCGTCGATGGCGATGCCTTCCCATTCAAAACCGGGGATGCCATGGGTCATGGCGCGCAGGCCGGAGGTGGTGATCTTGTCTCGGCAACGCCACAGGTGCTGCACGGTCATCGCCGCTGCCTGGCCAAAGATGGCAGGTGGATTCAGCTCGGTCGGAAGAGCGACGCGATCGAGGCCCGCGCTCCAGCACAGCCAGCACAGGCTGTTCCATTCGCGGCGCGCCGCCCGCATCAGCGTCGGCAACGAATCGCGCGCCAGCGGAAGCTGTTCGTCGACCTTGACCAGCGTCGGTTGCGGCTCGACCGCCGGCTTGGCGCCGGTGGGGGGGGCATCTTCGTCGTCGTCGACGACGATCTCCTCGAACTCCCATTCTTCCAGCGCCACCGGGCCCTCCGGTAACAGGGCGGACAGATCGGGTAACAGCCAAGGACGTGGGTGATGTCCGTCGGCGCGCAACAGCGCGGCGGTGGCCTCGCGGATGGCCATCAAGCGGGTGGCGAACTTTTGAATCGTCGCGCGTACGGCCGCCAGATCCTGCTCGGGCTTGTCGGGTACCTCGCTGTACAACGTCTCGACGGTGCGGCGGGCAGGCCAGAAATCAAAAACCGGGAACAACGCCCGGCCATAGCCCAGCAAGAAAGTGCGTTGCTCTTCCCACTCGGGCGGCAGGCTCTCGGCGTCGACCCGCGCGGCGATGGGGTGGCCGCGGTGCAACTCCAGCAGCGCGCGCGTGACCTTTCCCTCGTGCAGCCCCGGATCCAGCAGCAGCGCCGCACAGACCAGATCCATCGAAATATCGTCGGCGCCGTCGCGGGCGGCGGCGATGGCGCGCAACAGCTGGGCCGCGTCGGCGCCACGGCCGAACCCGTTCACCAGCAGAGGAAGCTGTCCGTTGGCGACCTTCATCATCTCCATCGCCAGCTCGCTGGCCGACTGGCTGGTCAAGGGCAGCTGCAGGCCGGCCAGGCGCAGACGCAGCTCGTCCGCCGAGCGCGCGGCCGATGCGGCGCGCGCCGCCGCCAGCACCGATTCGCCCATGCGGCCTTGTGCTTCCAATTCGTCGGCCAAGGCCAGCCAGCGTTCGGCGTCGCTGGCCTGGATGCCGTCGTTCGCCGCCGGCTCGGCGGCCAGCGCCGGCGATAGGGCCACCTCTTCGTTGGTGCGGGCGACCCCCAGGTTGAACCGCCGCACCTCGGTGCCGCCTTCGTCGTACAGGGTCCACTGGCCGACAGCCTGATCGCGATCGAACGCGCCGCGCTCCTCGGTGATGCGACTGTTGCTGAAGACCCCGGCCCTTAGATTCGCTCGATGATAGACACCGTCGCGTTTCCCGGCGCGAAACGACGATTCTTCCAGCAGGGCCCCGTCAGCTTGGAATCGCTGCCACAACCCGTTCGCCAGGCCGGCGTCGAACTCGTCGCGTTCCAGCAGCACACCGTTGCGCGCCCAGCGCATCCACACACCTTGGGGCTGCGCGGTTTCGGTATACGCGCCGACGATCCAGCGATCGGCCTGCTCTTCGAAGCGCGCACCGGCCAGCACCGACTGTGGCCGCGGCGGAAACGGCTTGCCACTGGGCAAGATGTGCGCGTCGTTGCGATCGTACCAGCGCTGTTCGACGAACGATCCGTGGTCGTAATCAAGCTGCATCCGCCACGCGCCCGTCGGCACGCAGCACACTTGCAAGGGCTCGGTGGTCGGGGCTTCGCAGCCGTGCACGGTGACCGTGCCGTGTGGTTTGCCACCTTCGTACGGCGTTTCGCGGGCCAGCGATCCGTCAGGGTGATAAAGGCGGGCGATCCCTTCGGCGGCGTCGGCGCGATAGGTGATCTCAGAGCGCAGGGTTCCGTCGCCGCGCCAGCCGCGGGTCAGCCCATGGCGACGGCCTTCATCGTCGGTGTCGCTCACCTGCCATTCGTTGGCCTTCTCGACCCAGACCGCGGCGGCGGGAACTTCGGCGGGACGCTGCTCAGATCCAGCCATGGGGCAAAGATAGCGTGAAATTCCGGTGGCGGGCGCGAAAAGCCAGCGTCAGTTCATGTCGGGATCGTCGCCGTCCGAGTCGGCGGGCGTTCCCGTGGGCAGACCGCTGTCCAGGTCCTCTTCCGACACCGGGGCGCAGATGCGATAGCTGGCGTTCAACCAGTTGCCGAGATCGGCAGAGCGGCAGCGCGCCGAACAGAAAGGATGATAGGGGCCGGCAGCGGCGCCTTCGTCCAACGGATTTCGACAGGTGGGGCACTTCCTTCCGGCCACCCTGCAAAGATAAGCGGGGCCGTTTCGTCCGTCCAGTGACGGCCTGCGCCACCTGGACGCCGCTTCGGCAAATATCCGGAACATGGTGCCGGGAAGGTTGTGGAAACGATTTTGGAAGGGTAAAAGTAGCGGGATCATGGCCAGGGGGGCGATCATTCCGCGCGCAATCGGCGCATTTTACGGTCGATCGTGACCGAGACGCCGTCCCCGCCGGGGACCTCCGAGGTCGATCGCCGCCGGGCCGCCGCGCTGGAGCGTTACGCGATCCTGGGCAGCCCCGCCGAGCCAGCCTTCGATCGTTTGTGTCAGGCGGCGGCCAAGCTTCTGCGCACGCCGTCGGCGGTGGTCGTGTTCGCGGATGGCGCGCGCGGCTGGTACAAATCGTGTTGCGGGTTTCGCGAGCCGCAGACCGCCGGCGGGACCGCGCTGTTCGAGGCGACCCTCGATCAGGATGGCGTCCTGCTGCTTGAAGACGCGGCCAGCGATCTGCGCTTTCGCAACGACGAATGGGTGCGCGGCATGCCGTGGGTGCGGTTCTTCGCCGGTGCGCCGTTGCGCACGCCAGAAGGCGTGAACGTGGGCACGCTGGCGGTGTTCGATTCCGTGCCGCGCACGCCATCGGAGATGGACTGCGAGGCGCTGCTGACGCTGGCGGCGGTGGTGATGGACGAAGCCGAGCTGCGGGCCGGCGCCGGCCATCGCGAAGGCGGACGCAGCGAGACCAGCAGCGCGCAGGATGAGCGGTTGGCCTCGCTGGGCACGCTGGCGGCCGGCGTGGCGCACGAGATCAACAACCCGCTGACGTACGTGCTGGCCAACGTCGGCTTCGTCGCCGATCGCCTGGATCGCCTGGGCCGCAGCCTGCCGTCGGGTGTGACGCTGAAGTGGGCCGACGAACTGGGCGAGCTGGGCGCCGCGCTGGCCGAGGCGCACGAGGGCGCGTTGCGCGTGCGGCGCATCGTGCGCGATCTGCGCATCCTGTCGCAGAACGACGAAGAAAAGTCGGTGGCTGTCGATCTGCACCGCGCGCTGGAGTCGGCGATCACCGTCGCTTTGAACGAGATCGGACCGCGCGCGCGGCTGGTCCGTCAGTTCGGCCCGGTGCCGCCGGTCGACGCCAACGAGGCGCGCCTGGCCCAGCTGTTCTTGAACCTGCTGGTGAACGCCGCGCAAGCCATTCGTCCCGGCGCCGCCGCCGCCGCCAGCGGATCCGACGGCAACGAGATCCGCGTGAGCACCGAGACCGACGCCGTCGGCCGCGCGGTGGTGCGCGTTCAGGACACTGGCAGCGGGATCGCCGGCGACGCCATCGGGCGGGTGTTCGATCCGTTCTTCACCACCAAGCCCTTGGGCGGGGGCCTCGGGTTGGGTTTGTTCGTCTGTCACGGGATCGTCAAGGCGTTGGGTGGCGACATCACCGTCGACAGCGCGCCCGGGCAGGGCACCACCTTTCGCGTGACCTTGCCGGCCAGCGAGCACGCGGCGTCGGTTGGCGAACAGCGGGCAGGCGACAGCGCCGACGAGCACACGCCGCCGCCCGGCGAGAGCCCGCCGCGTCCGGTCTCTCCCACAAAGTAGGCAGAGAGATCGCGCGATCGCGCGCGCAAGCAGGATTCCGTCGCCGGTTTCGGGTAGAAAGAAACCCGCTTGTCACAGATGAGAGATCTCGTGCGATCGCTGCGCCGATTGCCGCGGTTGGTGTGGTTGCTGGGATTGGCCAGCCTGCTGAACGACGTCTCCAGCGAAGCGATCTTTCCGTTGCTGCCGCTGTTCCTGTCGTCGCTGGGCGCGCCCATGCGGTTCCTGGGATTGATCGAAGGCAGCGCCGACGCCCTGTCCAGCGTCATCAAGATGATCGCCGGGCGCCTGTCCGATCGGGGGCCGCGCCGATTGATGGTGACCGGCGGCTATTTCATGCCGGCCATCGCCCGGGCGGTGATCGCGGTGGCGCTGGCGCCATGGCAGGTGCTGGCGGCGAGGCTGTTCGATCGCGCCGGGAAGGGCATTCGTTCTGGTCCGCGCGACGCCATGCTGGCCGATTCCGTCGATGCCAGCACGCGCGGGCGGGCCTTCGGCCTCAATCGATCGATGGATCACCTGGGCGCGGCCGTGGGGCCGCTCATCGCCTCGACCTTGCTGTGGCTGGGGGTGGGCCTGCGGTCGACGTTCGCGGTGGCGGCGGTGATCGGTCTTCTGGCCCCGTTGGTCTTGTTCTTTCGTCTGCGCGAACCGCGGGCGGCGGCGGGCGCGGCCGAAAAGACCGCGGCGACCAGCGTCAGCGGCGCGCGCCTGAAAAAAGGCTTTGCCCCTTATCTGATCGCCTGTGTCTTTTTTGCTCTGGGTAACTCATCCGATGCGTTCTTGCTGGTGCGGGCGCGCGAGGTCGGCTGGTCGGCGACGTCGTTGCCGCTCATCTGGTTGTTCCATCACCTGGTGAAATCGGCGGTGGCCATCCCGGGCGGCGCGCTGTCGGATCGCCATTCACGCGCGGTGGTGGTGGCGGCGGGATGGGCGGCGTACGCGGCCACCTATCTCGGCTTTGGTTTCGCCAATGCGCGCTGGCAGATCTTCGCGCTGTTCGTGGCCTACGCGCTTTACCACGGCCTGGCCGAGGGCGCCGAGCGGGCCATCGTCGCCGATCTCTCGGAGACCGGCGCGCGCGGGCGGGCGTTCGGGCTTTATCACGGCTGCGTGGGCGTGGCGGCGCTGCCGGCGGGGCTGGCGACGGGCTTGTTGTGGGATGCGCTGGGCGCGCGCTGGGCGCTGGGCTTGAACGCAGGGTTCGCCGCGCTGGCGTCGCTGTTCCTGGCTTCACTGGCCTTCGGCGGTCCGCTGCGCCGGCGCGCCGGTTAGCGTCGGCCGATTTTCTTCCCAGCCACTCGGTCGCGCCACTTTCCCACGCCAGGCCAAAACCCCCAGGCCCGCGATGACGAGGCCGCTTCGCCACCCAACCACCCCCGCCATAGGGTCACTGGCGGCGCCACGCCACCAAACCTAGCGCTGCACGCGCGCGTTGCCGCCTTTGACCAAGCTCTCGACTTCGGCCAGCGTTGCCATCGACGTGTCGCCGGGCGTGGTCATGGCCAGGGCGCCGTGGGCGGCGCCGTATTCCACCGCCTGCCCCAGATCGCCCTTCTCCATCAAGCCGTACACCAGGCCCGAAGCGAAGCTGTCGCCGCCGCCGACCCGGTCGTAGATCTCCAGGCCGGGGCCCTTGGTCGATTCGTGAAAGCGGCCGCCGCCCCAGGCCACCGCCGCCCAGTCGTTGATCGACGCCGACTTCACGGTGCGCAGGGTGGTGGCGATGACCTTGAAGTTCGGGAACTCCTTCGTCACCTCGGCGATCATCGCCTTGAAGTGGTCGGCCTCGACCGTGCTGAGATTGGCGTCCGTTCCTTCGACGGCAAAGCCCAGCGAGGCGGTGAAGTCCTCTTCGTTGCCGATCATCACGTCCACGTAATGAGCCAGCTTGCGGTTCACTTCCTGGGCGCGTTTCTGGCCGCCAAAGTTCTTCCACAGGCTGGGGCGGTAGTTCAGATCGAACGACACGATGGTGCCGTGTTTCTTCGCCGCCGCCATCGCTTCTTCGATCACGTCAGGGGTGGTCTCGGACAGGCCGGCGTAGATGCCGCCGGTGTGAAACCAGCGGACACCCTGCTTGCCGAAGATGTCTTCCCAGTCAACGTCGCCGCGTTTCAACTGGCTGGCCGCGGTGTGCCCGCGATCGGACACGCCCACCGCGCCGCGCACGCCGAAGCCGCGCTCGGTGAAGTTGAGGCCGTTGCGCGTCTTTCGCCCCAGACCGTCATAGGGCAGCCATTTGATCAAAGAGGTGTCGACGCCGCCCTGGCAGATGAAATCTTCGATCAGCCGCCCCACCTCGTTGTCGGCGAACGCCGTCACCACCGCCGTGCGCAGACCAAAACACTTGCGCAGGCCGCGCGCCACGTTGTACTCGCCGCCGCCTTCCCAGGCGCGAAAGCTGCGCGCGGTGCGGATGCGCATGTCGCCGGGATCCAGGCGCAACATGATCTCGCCCAGCGAGAGCTGATCAAAACGGCAAGCGGCTTTGTCTTTGACGCTGACGATGCTCATGAATGCTCCCGCCCCTTGACCCGCGACACGGCCTCGGCGGCCAGGCGCGTGACCTCGGCAAAGTTGCGCGCCTTCAACAATTCGGGCGCCACCATCCAGCTTCCGCCCACTGCCACCACGGCCTTGAAGGCCAGGTAGTCGCCCAATTTTTCCAGGTTGATGCCGCCGGTGGGAATGAACCGCACCATCGCGTACGGCGCCGCGATCGCTTTGAGCGCCTTGATGCCGCCCAGCGATTCGGCGGGGAAGAATTTGACGATGTCGACGCCTTCGTCGAGGGCCATCTGGATCTCCGTCGGCGTGGCCACACCGGGAAACACCGGCACGCCTTTCTCACGGCATCGATGCACCACCTTGGCGTTGAACCCGGGCGTGACGATGTACGTGGCGCCGGCGTCCAGCGCGCGATTGACCTGGTCTGGCTGCAGGACAGTGCCCGCGCCCAAGATGATGTCCTTGTCCTTGGCCATCTCCCTGATCGCCGCCTCGGCCGCCTCGGTCCGAAACGTCACCTCGGCCACCGGCAAGCCACCGGCCTTCAGCGCTTGGGCCAGCGGCGCGGCGTCCTCGGCGCGCTCGATGACGACCACCGGGACCAGACGACACTGGGCGATTTTGCTGACCACGACAGAGACGGACTCGCTCGAAGGCATGAATGGATTCCTCCACGATTGGTTCAGACAGTCCAGCGGCTATTGACTGTTCACGTAATGATCGCTGTAGACCTTGGCCACCACCTTGATCCCGGCGGCGGTGAAGTGGGGGCCGGGCCCGCTGAAGACATCGCAGCTGGGGACATAAAGTTTGGGGGCCGCGCCGACCAATCCGGGATGAGCGGCAACCGCCATCTCGATCGCGCTGTCGACGAACGCCTGCACCACCACCTCGGAGGTGGCGTCGGGACCGCCGCAGCTTTTGTTGTCCGGGCCGCGTATCAGCGTGTCGAGAACGATCTCTTTGACGCCGGGGAATTTGCCCTGAATCGTCTTGAGCACAGCTTCGTATTCGGTCAGCCATTCGGCGGCGGTGCTGTAGGTCCAGTTCACGCCGACGAAGATGACCCGATCCGGGGTGGTTGGCCGCAGCGTACAGGGCGATATCTTCGCCATGCTCCACAGCGGCGCACTGGGCTCGGCCCAGTCCGCGATGAACGACGGGCCGGGTTGGCTGGGAGCCAGCGCCTCCCAGCGCGCGTTGTCGATGCCGGCGCCGGTTTCGAAGCCGCCCGTGAACCAGTCATAGGTCTCTGACACCCCGATCACCAGCGTGCAGACAAACCCTTTCGCCGCCGCCCCATCGCCGGCCGTGGCGCCGTCTGCATCCGCGCGGGCGTCGGGCATCGTGACGGCGGCGCCGCCCGATCCATTGCTGGCGTCACTGCCGGTTGCGGCATCCATCAGCCCCTGGGTGTCGCTGCCGGCGTCGCCGCCTGCCCCAGCTTCGGCCAACGCGGGCGTGTCGCTGTCAGCGTCGACGACGCCCGGTTGATCATCCATAACCCGCGACGAGCAGCCTCCGACCATCGCCAGCGACGCTGCGCCGAAGACGCCCAACAACAAGGCGACGCGATTCTGGGCGCGGGTCGGCGGCTTATGGATCACTGATGATTGACATAATAGTCGCTATAGACTTTTGCCACGACCATCTTACCGGCGGTGGTGAAATGCGGACCCGGCGTGGCGAACACGTTGCAGTTGGGGGCGTAAAGCTTGGGCGCCGCCTTGACCAGGCCGTTGTACTTGGCGACGGCCATCTCGATGGCGGAGTCGATGAAGGGCTGCACCACCACCTCGTGCAAGCCGTTGGTCGGCGCGCCGCAGTCCATGTTGTTGGGACCGCGAATCAGCGTATCCAGATCAATCTCGGTGAGGGCGGGAAACTTCGCCTGCAGGGTCTTGATGATGCCGTCATACGCGGCCAGCCACTGCGCGGCGGTGGTGTAATCCCAGTTCACGCCGACGAAGACCACGCGATCGGGGCTATTGGGGTTCTTCGTGCAGGCCGAGAGCTTCTGCATACTCCACAGCGGACTGTTCGGATCGGCCCAGTTTTGAATGAACGATTCGCCCGCCGCCGGCGGCGCCAGGCCCTCCCAGCGGGTGTTGTCCACGCCGCTCTCGAAACCGCTGGTGAACCAGTCGTAGGTGACCGACACGCCGATCACCAGATTGCAGGTGTGGTCGTTATTGGTGCCGCCCATGTCGACGGGATTCGCGTCGGGGCCCGGCATGCCAGCGTCGGTCGGAGTGACTACCATCCCGCCGCTGCCGGTGGCACCGCCGCTGCCAGTGCCGCTGCCACCGGTGCCGCTGGCGGCGCCGCCGGTGCCGGCGCCGCCGGTACCGCTGGTGGTGGCGCCGCCGCTCCCAGTGGCGCTGCTGCCACCGGTTCCGGTGCTGCTGCCGCCGGTGCCGGTCGACCCACCCGCATCATTGCCACTGCCGGGGCTGCTCGACGAGCAGCCGGCCAGCGACTGCATCGCCGCGGCCCCCACCAAAGAGACCAGCATCCAACCTCGACGAGAAATGAAGGCGTTCATGGCTCTCTCCTCTGGCAAACCAAACAAGTTATTGATGACTGTTGCAACCCGCGCCGCTCAAGGCAGCAGTTTGGCCATCTCGCTGCCGGCCAGCAAGAAGCCGCCCACGCCGTACGGCACCGTGCTGTCGGCCGGCGCGTCCGCTGGGCCCACGCCCACCGGCTGCACATAGCCCAGCTTTCCAGCCGTGTCGACGTGGCTGACCAGTCCGTTCCATCCTTTGGTCGCCACCGGCAGATAAGTGGCCTTGTCCAAAATGCCGTTGTTGACCCCCCAGGCGATGCCGTAGGTGAAAAATCCCGTGCCGCTGGTCTCGGGCCCAGGGAACTGGCTGGGCGTGAGCAGGTTCGCGCGCCACAGTCCGTCGGCGCCCTGCGCTTTCATCAATGCCGCCGCCATGTCCTGAATCAGCTTCACGAAGTTCGGCCGCATCGGATCGTCTTGCGGCAGATATTCCAGAACGCGCGCCGCGCCGCCGATCACCCAGCCGTTGCCGCGGGCCCAGAAATTCTTGTCGTTGCCTTGGTGGTCACGGAACATCAGGCCGTCCTTCGCGCTCCACAAAAACGCGTAGGTGTCCCAATACATCTTGTTCATCGTGGCGAAGTACTGCTTATCACCCGTGGCGGCGCCGAGACGGGCAAAACCCGGCGGCACCATGAACAGAGCGTCTTCCCACCACCACTCGACGCGGCCTTGCGGCGTGTTGGCCACCAGCTGATCGAAAGACGACTTGGCGGTCAGGCGAATCATATTGGCGGGCATTGGATCCAACAAATACGATTCAAAGAATGTCTGCGCCGCACATTGATTGTCGCCGCGCGCGCCGGCGCCGCCGCTCAAATCCCAATTGTTGCCCGCCCAGTTCTTGATGGCGGTGAAATACTTTTCGTCTTTGGTCATCTGGTAAAGGGCGCTGATCCCGACCCACATCGAACCGCGGATCCAATCCTTCATGGCCAACTGGTCGGGTCCGTTGCGCCCCAATTGCCAATCCGCCACCCGGCGCATGATCGAGATGACGTCGGCGCTGAGATTGCCGTTGGCAGTGTCGCCGCTGACGTCACTCACGACGACGTCGCCGGAGCCAGTGTCAATCATCGCCTTCATATCCGTTGTGGTGCCCGAATCCTGTGGAACCGTCGCGTCTGAACCGCCGTCGACGGTCATGTCACCGCCGGTACCGCTGCCGCCGGTCGCGTTATTGCTGCCGCCGCTGCCGCCGCTGCCGCTGCCGCCCGCACCCGTCATTGGTTGGCCACTTGAGCCGCCGCTGCTACAGGCGGGTAAAGCCAGGACCCAGACAAACGCGGCCAAAAGCCACGGGGCGCGGGTCGATGCGTGGGCCATTTTATTTTTCATTAGAACTGCCTCCTCAATGATCGTGCGGGCGTGCGCAGAGCTACCAAAACCGCAGAAATACCTGAGCTAAAACCACCCGGTTTGCGGGGGAGGACACACAGCGCCGCAGCCCAGAACCAAGCCTGTAAAACGTTTCAATGTCATAGCATGAAAGCCCTTGTCTCGGCCTCCGTGTTTTTCGATATGGTCCTGGAGGAGCGAACTCGTGACGGAAGGACCTTTGCTTTCCTGCGGGATGCAGTGGTTGGCACCAGCACGTTGGCCATGGCTGGCGCCTTGCCAGCCGCGTTTCCGAACACCGCGGAGGCAATCTCTGCCAAGGGCGGCAGCAAACTGGGAACTCGTTTCGTGGGCAAGTTGGAAGGGCCAACGATCATCGTTGATCAATCTGCGTTCCCCAAGAAGTTTTCCGAGGCGCCGATGCTGGCCGAGTTGGTCAAAGCAGGGAAATTGCCGCCCGTTGAAAAACGTCTTCCCAAATCATCCGACTTAATGGTTATAAGGCCGGTACACGAGATCGAGAAATTCGGCGGCCGCTGGCGCGGTGGTTTCACCGGTCCAGGCGACAACGAAAACGGCAACCGCATCGTCTCCACCGCCGACGATTTTTTGTTTTGGGACAAGGATATTTATTCAAACAAAGAATTGGTGCCGACGCCGGCCCCCGGAATTCCAGATCAACGGAAAATCCGGGGCCATCACCAAGAAAGACGACCATACCGTCGTCTTTGAGTTCCGCGACCCTTATCTCCTGTTTACCGAGATTCTGGCCGGCGATAGATTGATCGGCGGAGGCCAGGCGACCCTTCGAGCTGTTCCGCTCGGCGGCTGGCAAGAAGGAAGCGGAGCGCATCAAGATCGGCAAGGAGATCTGGCGCATCTTCTGCGAAGAGTGCTGGGTCATCGGCACAGTGGGACTGTCGCCGGCGTTCATGGGTGTGCGCATCGTCAAGAACAACACGGGCAGCATCCCGCAGCGTCAGACCAACGCCCAGCGCGCCCGCCCGCCCAACACGTCGCACCCGTCGACTTTCCATTTCAAGGAATGATCTTTGAAGCCGTGATTCAATAATTAACCAAACGGCCGCGCCAAACACTTCGGGCGGCCGTTGTTTTCCTGTCCGACGAAGGTTCTGCCCATGCGTGCGTACCTGGTTCGCCGCGTGCTCCTGGCTTTACTGACGATGTGGGCGGTCTCCGTCCTGCTTTTTCATCCGCGTTGCGCCAAGCCGCTGTTCTTGACGCCCAAACACCCCTACACCGCGGCGCTGCTGTTGGCGGTCCCCAAGCCCGACCGGCGCCAGCGCGTCAACCGCATCGTGTTGCGCGGCGAGGTGGCCGACCCGGCCAACCCGCCGTCCGGCTGCTATTTCCATCCGCGTTGCGCCTAGGCCCAGGACACCTGCAAGCAGGAAAAGGTGTTGCAGGAGATCGCCCCCGGCCATCTGGTCCGCTGTCACCGCGCCAAGGAATTGACCCTGCGTTTAATCGATCGATCGCGGCGCGCCCGTTGATCGGTTTCGCCGTCTGAAGGCGACTGGTAACAAAAGTTGGCGGGCGGTTTTTCCGGCGGCGGGGCCGGCCGGGACTATGGCAACATTAAGGCTTCGGCCCTCGCGAAGCGGCGGGGTGGTCAACAGCGGGTTGGGCGGGAGCCGCGACAACTGGTTTTTTGTTCGTCGGTTCAGGAGACAGCCATTCATGAAGTTCCCGTTGGTGGTCTTGTTCGCTTCGCTGGTCGTCGCCGCCGGCTGCACCGGCAGCGAGACCGGTGACATGCCCGGCCCGGGCGGCAGGACCGGATCGGGCAGCGGCGGGTCGGGCGGCTCGGGCTCGGGTGGATCGGGCGAATCGGGCTCGGGCGGCGGTTCGGGCGGGCTGTTCGGCAGCGGCACCGGCGGGCTTTTCGGCACCGGCGGGGCGTTCGGCAGCGGCACGGGAGGAACCCGCGCCGACGCGGGCGCCGACACATCGCCATCCGACGCGGGCGCCGACGCCTCCGACGCCCCGCTGTCTTACAACGTCGACGTCGCGTACATCCTTTACTTCAACTGCGGTGGCTGCCACCTGTCGGTACAGACTCAGGGCGGGTTCGACATGAAGATCGTGGACAGCCTGAACCCGGGGCCGGCCGCCTACCCCGCCATCACCGCGTCGGTGTCGTCCGACCATGCCGGCTGCACGGCGCTGGATTCCACCAAGAAGCGCGTGGTGCCCTTCAAGCCGAACAACAGCCTGCTCTACATCAAGATCAGCAGCGCCGGCCCGCCCTCCGGCTGTGGCGGCCACATGCCGAACGGCGCCAACATGGCCCCCAATCAGATCGCCACGATCAAGACCTGGATCACCCAGGGCGCGAAGCCCTGAGCGCGCGGCGCGGTCTTTCACGGCGCGGTTTACATCGCCGGGCGGAGCGCTCTTTTTTCGGATCCGTCAAAGACTCCTCGTCAGAGGAGGGCGAGCGCAGCGAGCGGCGTTCAGTTCATTTTGCGGTAGACGCCGATGACGACGCCAATGATGTTGATGCTCTTGAACTCGCGCTTTTTGACCAGGATCGGCTGCATGCTGGCGTTGGCCGGCTGAAAACGGATGGTGTCGCCTTCGGGGTAATACCGTTTGACCGTGGCTTCGTCGTTGATCATCGCCACCACGGTGTCGCCGCGGTTGGCTTGCAGCTGCTTGCGCACGAAGATGAAGTCACCGTCGAAGATGCCGTCTTCGATCATCGATTCGCCCTTGACCCGCAGGGCGAACACCTCGCGCGTCTGGCCGATGAAGAAACGATCGACCTGCACGGTGTCCTGCACGTTCTCCACCGCCAGGAGCGGCACGCCGGCCGCCACCCGTCCCACCAGCGGGATCTCGACGATGTCGGCGCGGGCGTCATCACGCTCGCGCGTCGCCGCCGCCGTCTGCCCGCCCAGCGCCACCGGCCGCAGGGCGCGGGATTTGAGATCTTCGCGCTGCAGGTACCCTTTTTTTTCCAGGGCGCGCAGGTGATCGTTCACGCCGTTGGTCGATCGAATGCCGAAGTGCGTGCCGATCTCGCGCAAGGTCGGCGGGTAACCGCGTTCGACGATCGACTGCGAAATGAAATCGAGGATCTCTTGCTGGCGATCCGTCAGCACGCCCCGGGTATCGTCTCGAACCAAAGTGAGCGAGCCCATCGTTGTCCTCCGCTTTCATCCACACGCCGTCGACACTGAACAGACGTATGGTACGGAACAAATGTGCCGTGTCAAGCTTCGTCGGGTTCTGATGCCCAGTCACGGCGCGCGCAGATCGCTTCCACCGTCGCGGCCTCCGGGCTGCCCGGCTCGGGCGCGTGGGCGTACTCCCAGCGCACCTCGGGCGGCAGCGACATCAAGATCGATTCAATGCGCCCCTCGGTGCGCAGGCCGAAGACCGTGCCGCGATCGTAAAGCAGATTGAACTCGACATAGCGCCCGCGCCGCACCAGCTGCCAGCGCCGTTCGCGCTCGCCCCAGGGGTCGCGGCGCCGCCGTTCGACGATGGGCAGGTAGGCGTCGACGAACGAATCGGCAATGTCGCGCACGAAGGCGAAGACGCGCTCGGGATCGCCTTCCACCGGCGACGGGCGGGCCACGCCGGCCACCGGGGTCTGGCCGGCGGTGACCTCGGCGCCCGCCCCCAGATAGTCGAAGAAAACGCCGCCCACTCCGCGCGGCTCTTGCCGGTGCGGCAGAAAGAAATAGTCGTCGCACCAGTGTTTGAAGCGCGGAAAAAAATCGGCGTCGTGGCGCGCGCAGGCGGCGCGCAGCGTGCGGTGAAAGTGCGCGGCGTCCTCGGCGACGGCGTAGTACGGCGTCAGATCGGCGCCGCCGCCGAACCAGGCCACGTCGCCCCGCTGCAGAAAACGAAAGTTGGCGTGGGTGGTGGGCACGCGCGGGCTTTGCGGGTGCAGCACCAGCGACACGCCGGCGGCGCGAAACGCCGCCCCCTCGCCCGGCAGCGCCTTGCTCATCTCGGGCCGCAGCTTTCCGTGCACGTCGGAGAAATTCACGCCCGCCTTTTCGAACAGCGCCCCGTCGGCCAGCACGCGCGATCGCCCGCCGCCGCCGCCCGGGCGGGTCCATTCGTCCTGGCGAAACGCGCCCCCGTCGGCCCGCTCCAGCGCGTCCACGATGCGGTCCTGCAGGCCGCGAAAAAAAGCCACCGCCCGATCGACCAGTGGCGCGCCTCGGTCGGTCTCCGTCGCCGCGCTCATGCCTGCCGGGCGGTGCGCGGCTTCAGCGCCCGCAGTTTGTCTTCGACGTCGCGAAACTTGGCGTCGCGCCGCGAGACCTTCTCGTAAAAGTACAGCGCCTCCTGCCGATCGTTCATCCGCTCGAAGGCGCCGCCCAACAAATAATAGAGCAGCGTCGATTCGGTGGCGGTGGCCTGCGCGCAGTTCAACGCTTCTTTGTAGCGCATCACCGCCTCGGTGAACGACGCCTTCGCCTCCAGGCACTCGCCGATCATCGTGAGGGCAAAGACCTGCCGGCGCGGATCGCGGGCCAGCTGCTTGAACTCGGCGATGGCCGGATCCCACAGGCCCATCTCTTTGTAAGCGATGCCCAGATCGCCGTGCGAGGCGACGTCGACCGCTTGCCCATCGGCCATCCGCGCCAGCGGCGCGCCGCCGCGCCGGCCGCCCGACCCAACCTTGTCGATCACCGTGGCCGGCGCGCCCGGGATGGCGCCGGCGCCTGATTGGGCCTGCACCATCTGCCGGACCTGGTGCAGTTTGCGATCGATGGCGTCGTGGCGCCCGAAACGATTCTGCAGATCGGTCAGCAACGCGCCCGCTTCGTCGGGCATGGCCTGCTCGATGAAAAAATCCACCTGCTCCATCTCCGACAGCAGGTCGTCCTCGCGGGAATTTCGGGCGATGTTCACTTCGGACAGCGGATCGTCCTCGAAGGCCAGCACCTCGGGGCCGCCGGCGTACGGATCGACTTCGATCTCCACCTCGTCGGTTTCGCCCAGGGTATCCTCGTCGACGATGTCGTCGTCCGACGCTTCCAGGGCGTCGCTGGAGGCGATCTCCAGACGGCCGCTGCGCGCGGTCTCCTGCGAGGTGATCTCGCTGGGCGCGGCGGGCGCCGGCCCGCCCCCCGGCGGCGCCAGCAAGGCGCGCGCTTTTTCCGACGTGGGATCGAGATCCAGCGCGCGCCCCGCCAGCTTTAGCGCGGCCGCTCGATCGGTCGGCAGAAGGTGCGCGGCCAGGTGCAAAAGCTCGTCGGCGGCGTCGGCCTTGCGGCCGAGCTGCGCCAGCACGGCCGACAGTTTTTCGCGCGCCGTTTGATCATTCGGCTGGATCTCGAACACCCGGCGCAGGTGATCGACCGCCCGATCGAGCAGCCCGTATTTCACGAACACATCGGTCTCGGCCATGATGCGCGAGACGTCCGGGTTGGGAGGCGGCGCGCCGGCAGAATCGCCGCCGGTGGCCGCCCCGCCGATGTCCATCTTGAAGCGCGCCTGGCTGGTCAGCCCCAGCGGCGTCGGCAACGAGCGCCGTCCGCCAGCGGCCGCTTCCGGCAACGGCGGCGTGCCCGACGCCGACGGCGGCGCGCCCAGCGAGCGCAGCGGCGCCAGCCCCCCCATCCCGCCCGTCGACATCACCGATCCGGAACGGGTGTTCCAGCGTTTGATCAGCTCTTGCGTCTCGCTGTCGCCGGGCGCCAGCGACGCCGCCTTGCGGATGGCCGCGTCGCGCTCGCCGCTGCGGCCGCCTTCGTCGTGAAGCTGGGCCAGCTCTTTCCAGACTGACGCCGCCTTGGGCGCCTCGATCTGTTCGAAGGCGCGGGCCATCAGCGTGACGTTGCGCGGATCGCGCGGGTCTGCCTTCAGCGCGCCCTGCAGCCGGGCCAGGGCCTGCCGCCCGTTGTTCTTGCTGATGTAGACGTCGGCCAGCTCGCGCGCCACCTCGAAGTTTTCGGCCTGGAAAAATAGCAGCCGCTCGGCCACGCGCACGAACTCGTCGGTGCGGCCCTGCGCCTTCAATTTCTCCGCGGCCTTGCCCAGCTCCCGCACCGCCTCGGCGGTGTCGCCGGCCTGCGACGCGGCCTCGGCCAGCTTGATGCGGGCGACGACGTTCTCGGGGCTGATCTCCACCATCTGGCGCAAGGCCGCCAGGGCCTCCGGCATCTTCCCGGCCTTTTGATAGGCCGCCGCCGCCAGGTCGAATTGCGACCAGGCGTCGGACATCAGCCCGAGGCGTTTGTAGGCGTCGGCCAGCTTGGCGTGCCCCTGCACCAAACCGGGTGATAGCTTCAGCACGTTCTTGTAGACCGCGACCGCCTTCTGGAAAAAGCCTTGCTCGGAGTACTGCTCGCCGGTCTTGAGGTAGATCTCCGTCGCGTCGGCGGCGGCGCCGCGCTTGGCGTGCAGCTCGGCCATCTTCAGCCAGGTGCGGGTCTCTTTCGGATCTTCCTGGACGACCTTGGCGAATTCGGCCAAGGCCTTGTCCAGCTGGCCGCGTTCCACGAACTTCTGGGCCGCGGCCAGGATCTTGTCCTTCTTGCTGATCACGGGGGCGCCACCACCAAGTGTTACCGCGAACCGCAAACCTGTAAAGGCGCGAAGAGTCTAGCGTCTTGGCGCTGTGGGCGGCGCCGCCCGCCAGTCAAAGGCGTTCGACCAGATGGGTGTCCAGGCGCCCGGCCACGAAGTCGGGGTTGGCCAGCAGGCGGCGGTGAAAATCGAGGTTGGTCTTGCATCCCTCGACGACGAACTCCGACAGGGCGCGCCGCAGCCGGGCCAGCGCGTGCGGACGGTTCTCGGCGCGCACGATCAGCTTGGCCAGCAGCGAGTCATAGTGCGACGGCACGACGTAGTTGCTGTAGATGTGCGTGTCCACGCGGACGCCCAGGCCGCCGGGCAGGTTCAGGGCGGTGATCCGGCCGGGCGACGGCGCGAAGGTGTTGGGATCTTCGGCGTTGATGCGCAGCTCGATGGCGTGGCCGCGCGGGCGAATATTCGAGGACAGCTTCAGCGATTCGCCGGCCGCCAGGCGCATCTGCTCGCGCACCAGATCGACCCCGAAGACTTCTTCGGTGACGGTGTGCTCGACCTGGATGCGCGTGTTCATCTCCATGAAGTAGAACTGCTTGTCTTCGTCCAGCAGAAACTCCAGCGTGCCGACGGTCTTGTAACCGATCGATTCGGTGGCCTTGCGCGCGACCTCCAACAGTTCGGCCCGGCGGGCGTCGTCCAGCGCCACCGACGGCGCCTCCTCGACCAGCTTCTGGTGGCGGCGCTGGATCGAACACTCGCGCTCGCCCAGTGAAATAGCCCGGCTGCCGTCACCCAGCACCTGCACCTCGACGTGGCGCGGGCGTTCGACATAGCGTTCCAGGTAGACCGCCGGGTTGCCAAAACCTGCCTGGGCTTCAGACCGCGCGGCGGCCAGCTGCGCCGACAGCCGCGACAGGTCCTCGACGATCTTCATGCCGCGACCGCCGCCGCCCGCCGAAGCCTTGATGATGATCGGAAAACCGATCCGTTCGACCGCCTCCTCGGCGTCGCGATCGGTCTCGATGACGCCGGTGCCGGGCAAGATCGGAACACCGGCCGCGGTCATCGCCGCGCGCGCCGAAACCTTGTCACCCATCAGGCGCATCAGCTCGGGCTGCGGTCCGATCCACTGCAGGCCGCAGCGCTGAACCACGGCGGCGAAGTGGGCGTTCTCCGAAAGAAACCCGTAACCCGGGTGCACCGAATCGGCGCCCGAGATCTCGGCCGCGCTGATGATGGCCGGGATCGACAGATAAGAAAGGCGCGCCGGCGGCGGGCCGATGCACACCTTCTCGTCGGCAAAACGCACGTGCAAGGCGTCGGCGTCGGCGGTCGAGTGCACCGCCACCGAGCGCAAGCCCATCTCGCGGCAGGCACGGATCACGCGCAGGGCGATCTCGCCCCGGTTGGCTATGAGGACTTTCTTAAACAGGGATCAACTCTTGCTGAGTCGGATCATCGGCTGGCCGTATTCGACGTGCTCGCCGTTCTGCACCAGGATCTCCGCCACGCGGCCGTCGGCCTCCGATTCGATCTCGTTCATCAGCTTCATGGCTTCGACGATGCAGACCACCTGGCCTTTGCGCACGGACTGCCCGATCTCGACGAAGACGGCGGCGTCGGGCGACGGCGCGCGATAGAACGTGCCGACGAACGGCGAGCTGACGAACGTGCCTGGCTCGGCGGCGGCCTCACCGGCGGACGAGCCCGGCGCCGGGGCCAGCGATAGCCCGGGCAGCGGCAGCACCGCCCGACCGGTGTCGACCGAACCGCCGGCCATCTGGCGGCGCACCCGCACGTGGCCGCCCGGATCGGCTTCCACCTCGGACAGATTGAATTCACCGGCGATGCGCGCCAGCTCGCGCACGACGTGGAGGTCGATGCCGCTCCCAGCGCCCGGGTTCTTGCCGGCCGGCTTTTCGGCCGCCTTGGAAACCTTGGCCGGGACCGGGGCGCTAGCCGACGGCCTGGCCTTCGACTGATTGCGCTTGTTCATCGCGATAGACGTCCTTTCTGTTTCAAGATGTCGATGGCCGCCGCCAGCGCCAGCCGATAGCTGGTCGGCCCAAAACCGCAGATCTGGCCGACGCACACCGCGGTCAGGAACGAATGGTGGCGAAAGCTTTCGCGGGCGGCGATGTTCGACAGGTGCACCTCGATCGTCGGCAGCGTACTGGCCACGATCGAATCGCGCAGCGCCACGCTGGTGTGCGTGAAGCCGGCGCCATTAATGATGATGACGTCGGCGTCGCTGCGCGCCTGTTGAATGGCGTCGATCAAGGCACCTTCGTGGTTCGACTGCTGCGATCGCACGGTCACGCCCGCCGCCTTGCCGGTGGCGCCGAGCTCGGCGTCGATCTCGGCCAGGGTCATCGACCCGTAGATCTCCGGCTCGCGCTCTCCGAGCAGGTTCAAGTTGGGCCCGTGCAGAACGACCACGGTGGGAGGCAGCGGCTTCTTCGCCATGGGCGAGGCTACTGCAGCTCCGCGCGGATCTGAGGCGCGGCCAGCTTGACCAGATAGCGCGCCTTGCCCGCGTTGCCGGTGGGCAAAAGCCCGCAGGCCAAAAAATAGTCCTTGGTCAAAAGCAGCATCACCACCGTCAGCTTGTCGGTCCGGATGGTCACCTCGCGCAGGCCGCCCAGCTCTGACCGTTCGGCGGCGCCGCGCGCCTGACCGACCAGGTGACCGAACTCCATGGCCACGGTGTGAAGGTCGATGCCCCTGCCGCCCTGCCCGTCGCGCATGAACGAATCGAGGGCGATGCCGTCAAAACCCATCACCAGGCCACCGATGGCACCGTCCAGACGATTCACCAGCTTCTGAATGTTTTCACGAAACATGGGTTCGCCTTGCCTCCGGCTTGTACTCGTTCCGTCTTCCAGGTGTCAAGGTCGGGCGGCCCGCGCGCCCGTCGGCCGCCATCAGGTTACCGCCGCTTCGCGCGCGGTCAGCACGCCGTTGAACGCGTCCAGCTCGCACAGCGTGCCGTACGGCAGCGCGCGGTTGCGGGTGCCGTGGCCGACCGGCGCGCCGATCACCACCGGGATGGCCAGCCGGCCCAGGCGATCCAGCAGCACCTCCTGCGCGGTGGGCGAATTGACCCGGGTGGCTTCCGGTTCGTCGCAGCCGGTGAAATCGCCGACCACCACGGCGCTGACCGCGTTGAACACGCCCGCCAGATCCAGCGTCGTCAGCAAGCGATCGATGCGGTACGGCCGTTCGCCGAGATCTTCGATGAAAAGAATGGCCCCGTCGAGAGCAGGCAGAAACGGCGTGCCCAGCAAGCGCGAGAAGACCTCCAGGTTGCCGCCCAGCAACGGTCCGGCGGCGCGCCCAGGGATCACGCAGCCCATTCCGGATAGCAACACGCCGGGGTGGGGATCTTCCAGTAGCCGAAACAGCGCCTGCTGATCGCTGTCGCCCAGATTGCCAAACTGGGTGACCACCGGACCGTGGACCGCGGCGACGCCGGCGCGGGCGGCGAAGGCCAGCAGCGCCGTCCCGTCGGAGAACCCGATCAGCGGCCGCGGCCGGGCGCGAAGATCTTCCGGATCCAGAAACGGCAGCAAGCGCAAAAGGCCGTACCCCCCGCGCGCCATCATCACCGCCTTTGCCTCCGGGTCGGCCAGCGCGGCGCGGAGTTCTTCCAGGCGGCGCTGATCGGGGCCGGCGAGAAAGCCGTCGCGGGCGAACACGCCTTCGCCAAAGCGGACGTCGAAGCGCTGGCGCAGCACCGCCACGCCGGACAGAAACGCTTCGCGCGGGACCGGCCCCGACGGCGCCACCACGCGGATGACGTCGCCAGCCCGCAACCGGGGAGGACGGATCACCGGCGTCGTCTGCGGCGACGGCCGCCGCCGCCCGGGCCGGGATTGGGATCGGCGCCGTTGCCGGCCGGCGTGGCCGGCGCTTCACCGTCGCTGCCGCCGGCGTCGTCGTCGCCGGCACCGGTCGTGGTGGCCGCGCTGTCGACGATCGAAGCCGGCATAACCGGCGCCGCCGCTGCCGGCTCGGGCGCTGCCGGCACGGCCACCGCCGCGGGCGCCGCCGCCGCCACCGGTGCTGGTCGGACCGCCGGCGCGGCGACGAAGCGAATGCGCATTCCGGCCTGCATGCTCTCCGTCGATTCGACCACCTGTTCGACGCGGCCGTATCTCGTCACCTGATCGACGGTCAGCTGCAAAACGGTACCCACCGGCATCGGCTCGCCGACGCTGAGGAAAAAGCCATTCGCATCCTGATCGCGCGCAGGCGCCGATTTCGCGACCACGGTACCCGCATAGCGAACTTCGATCGTCGGTTCTTCCACAGCCCGCTATTTTATCCCAAGCCCGCCCGCGGGGAAAAAACTCCGCACTGCAGTTGTCGCGGCCGTCCTGGTCCCTTACCATTCCGGGCGCGCCGGAGTCTTCCGGCTTTCCAGGTCGAAGAAGTTCACCCCTTTGTAAGGAGAACGCACCGATGAAGCGAACATTGATGGTTCTGGTGACCGCGCTGGCGATGGGCATTTCCGGGCTCGCCGCGGCCCAGGACAAGCCGGACTGCAGCGAGAAGCAAAAGGCCGTCGACGACGCCAAAACGGAAGCGAAAGCCGCCGCCAAGCCCGATCTGTCTAGCTGCAAGGACATGAAGGGCAAAGAGAAGAGCGAGTGCGAAAAGCCGCTGAAGGCAGCGGCCAAGGACGCCGCCAAGGCGGCCAAGGACAAGATCAAGGACGCCAACACCGCCCTCGGCTGTTGCAAGAACCCGAAGAAGAAGGGCTGCTCGTAGGTCGTTCGGCCCCCATCCGTTTGCGGGCGAGGGCGCCGATGGCGGCGCCCTCGCTGGCGATTCTCGCGGCGGCGCTGGCGGTGGTTTTCTTTGCCGGGCCCGCCGCGCGCGCCGACGACGATCCCGATCCCTGGTTCGGGCGCGACAAGGCGCTGCACTTTTCGGCCAGCGCGTTCATCGCCGCCGGCAGCTACGGCGTCGCGCGCGTGGGACTCGACGATCCCCGGCCGTGCCTGTTGATCGCCGGCAGCGTGGCCTTGGCCGCCGGGGCCGGCAAAGAGCTGTACGATCTGTCCGGGCATGGCGATGCCTCGTGGCGGGATCTCACCTGGGACGCCATCGGCACAGCGACGGGCCTGCTGGTGGCCTGGGCCGTTGACCGCACGATCACCTGGTGGCTGCAACCGCCCGCGACGGCGCCGGCGTCCCCTTGAGTTTCAAGCGAGCGGGGCTTAAGGTCTTCCAGATCTACGATCGCCCTGCGCTTCAAACCCAAGCTATTTATCTTCGGAGGTCAGTTCGCTTATGAGAAGAGGGATCACACCGACGGTGCGGTTGGCGGCGATGGCCATCGCGATTGCGGCGCTGCTGGGTACGGGAAATCGCCCGGTTTTCGCCGGCGAGGAAGATGATCTGCAGCGGCAGATCGATACCCAGCGCGCGGGGCTGTCCGACCTGGATCGGCTGGACGACCTGCGCGCCACCACCGATGAGATCACGCTTTTGAAAAGCTGGCTGGACGAAGCCTGGAACCTGCGTTCCAAGCACGAATACGACGAAGTGCGCGAGGTCCTGGATCGTTGCATCGCCCAGGCCGAGCTGATCCGCCAGAAGATCAACGCCGCCCGCCTGCGCGCCCAGCTGCAAAAGCGCGAGGCCACGTTGGCCGATCTGCACGACAAGATTCAGAAGACCAAGCAGGCCCTGCTGGACATGACGATCAAGAAGAAGGCCCTGGAAGGGACCGTGCAATGAAAGCGATCGTCGGTTCCTTGTTGCTGGCCGCCGCCGTTGTTGGTTGCGCCACCCCGCCCAAACCGCGCGAGCTGGAGGCGTACGACAGTCTGAAGCGATCCTCGCCGATCAGCGACGCCGCCAAGCGATCGCCCGATCTGGTGTCCACCGCGGATCGGCTGGGAGAAAAAGCGCGCGACGAATGGCAGTCGAACGATCTCGATGAATCGCGGCGCGACGCCTTGATGGCCGACATCAAGCTGAAGACCGCGCTGGCCCTGACCGAGCAGGAAAAATCCAAGGCGCGCGTGCAGCAGGTGTCCGCCGAGCAAGGCGCCGCCGAAGAAGAGTACGCCAGCCTGGCCAAGGATCTGGCCGCCGCCACCGAGCAGGTCAACCTGATGATCAAGCTCGGCGAGGCGCGAAAGTCCGCCGATGCCGATCGGCAGCGCCTGTCCGAACAGATGACCACCGAGCAGCAGAAGGCCCAGGCCGAGCAGCAAAAGCTGGCCCTGCAGCTGGCCACCGAGCAAAAGGTGGCCAGCGCGCAGCTGGCCCTGCGCACCGCCGACACGGTGGACGCCGGCAAGTACGCCAAGGCCGAATACCAGACCGCCGCCGAGATGTTCTCCAAGGCCCAGCTGGAGGTGAAGAACGGCAACCTGCTGGGCGCGCAAGCCAGCGCCGAGGTGGCCAAGAATAACGCCGACCGCGCCACCGAGATCTCCAAGCCGCAATACGAGCAGGCCGAGCAAGTGTCGCAAAACAAGATGCGCGACGAATCCTTGGAGCACGACGCCACCGCCATCTCCGCCGCCCAGGTGCGCCGCGAACGGCGCGGAAACCTGCAGCGCCTGGTGATCGCTCTGCAAGATCTCTTCAGCAAGAGGCAAACGTCGATCACCGCCGGCAAAGACGGCTCCTTGGACGCCGTCGCCGCCCTGATCAACAAATACCCGACCTACCCCGTTCAGGTCATGGGCCACACTGACAACCGCGGCAAATCAGGCGAGCTGATCGCGTTGTCCGCCGCGCGCGCGCAAGCCGTGTTCTCGGCGCTGGTGTCCCGCGGGGTCGAGGCCAAGCGCTTGCTGGTCAGCGGCCAAGGCGGCGACGATCCGATCGCGGACAACCGGACCGCGGCCGGCCGCGCGAAGAACAATCGGATTGAAGTGATCTTTCTGTATCACTAAGAGACGACGCGAGCGCAGAGACGAAGGCGGCGCGGCACTCGCTTCGTGCTTCGTATTACGATCTGATCCGTGGGACGTGGTCCTCGCTTACGCTCGGAACCACGCCGCTGAGCGGCCCGACTTGCACCGTAGCTACGCAGTAGGTACACTGGAGCGTGCGTGAAACGGATCCGCTTCGAGTGGGACGCGCGGAAGGCGGCGGCGAATCTCCGCAAGCACGGCGTGTCATTCGAGGAAGCGCGAACCGTGTTCCTCGACGAGAGTGCCTTATTGCGTCCGGACGAGGACCATTCCGACGACGAGGACCGGTTCCTTCTGCTCGGCTTGAGCGGTCGGCTGAGAACGGTGGTCGTCTGTCACTGCCACCGGCAGGAAGACGAGGTCATCCGCGTGATCTCGGCACGCAAGGCGAGCTCGGATGAGCGGCGCCAATACGACGACCGGAGGATGAGATGAAAAAGAGCTACGACTTTTCGGCCGCGGTCAGGAATCCGTACGCCAAGCGTCTTAAGAGACAACTGACGATCCGGTTGGATGAGGAGACCATCAGCTATTTTCAGGGACTTTCTCGCGAGATGTCATTGCCCTACCAGACCCTTATGAACATGTACCTTCGGGACTGCGCCGAAACGCGAAAGCGGCCGCACTGGGCTGAGTCTCCGCGGTCGGAGGGGGCTAACCAGAAGGCGTTTGATCCGGCCGCGGGCGTAGGACGCCGCAAGTCTGGTTGAGCGACGGGCGGCCGGATTAAACGTCGTGTTGAGCCAGGCCGCGGGTTCGGGAGCGGAAGCAGCTCTGCCCGGCATGGACAAAGAGGTGGGTCCTTGACTGCGAGGGCACGCTGGGGCGCGATCCGACGGAGATGATCTCTGCTCGAATGTGAAAGGCGAGCGCGGGACATGTTCATCGCGCGCTGCAAAGACACGCGCGCGCGACGGATTGTCCGTTTGCGCGCAAGGGTATCCGTTACCGTCGGAATGTGGCCGGCGGTCGAGATGATGGCGATGATGGCGGTCATGACGACTCCGGCGGAGGAGCACGCGCTGCCCACGGCGTGTCGAAAAGCGCTTCCGCGACGAGCGCGCCGCCGCAGTCTGGGCACTGGCCAAGATCCACGCCGGTGAGGTGCAGGAAGAGCGTGCGCCAGTCGAGCGTGGGGATGTCCACCGACGACGAAGGTGGTGGCTCGACGGTATCGCCGTGCTGACGCTGCTCGAGCCAGGATTTCCGAACGGCGCCTTCGCATAGACGTTCCAGTCCTTCTTGTAAAGCGCGTCTTTGAGTCGGGCGAAGGCCGCGGGTTGTGTGAGGGTGAAGGCCAGACCGGTGGCGCGCGGCCGGGCGCCAGCTTGCCCTCGGCGAAGAGTCGCGCGAGACCAGCGAGAAACTTTCCGCGAAACATCGAGGCGAGGACCTTCACTGGCAGCAGGTACTTTTCGGCCAAGTCGACCCAGGCACCGTGGGGCGTGAGGGCCGCGGTGACGATGCAATGCAGATGCGGGTGAAAGCTGAGGTTGCGTCCCCAGGTGTGCACCACACCAGTCACGCCGCACAACGCCCCCAGGCGTTTCGGATCGCGGCCGAGCTCGATGATGGTTTCGGAGGCGGCCGCGAAGAGCAGGTCCAGCAGGGCCGCCTCGTGCTCGCGCACCAAGGGCCGCAGTTCGGCCGGCAGGGTGAATACGACGTGAAAGTGGCGGACCGGCAACGCGCGTTGCATGCGCGCCTCGACCCATCTTGCTGAGCTGATGCCCTGGTGCAGCGGGCCTTCGCAGTGCCGGCACCCCTCTGCTTTCACCGCGCGCGCGATCGCCGCGTCCATCTCCTCGAGCCGTACAAAAAATTCCCGATCCAGCCCTGGGGCAGGCAACATTGGTCTCCTCCAAGTCTCAGCAACTCGGAGGCGAGCCCCCCTGGAGACTTCTTGCAAGTTTCTTGAGGGGGCTCGGTCTTTTGTCCCACAAGAAACCTGATCGGATCCCGGGCCGGACCCCTCAGCCTTCATGCCGGCGCTCACTCAGGCAGCGGCGGTCGCTGCAGTCGTCGATGGATCTGTAGGCTCGGCCACTGCTGCTGCCCGCGCCTCCGCTTGCGGTGTCGCGTCCTCGAGACGTCGCGATTGGTAGCCGAGAGGCTCGTACACCTCGCCCGTGACCCACAACCGGTGCAGCAGTACGGCCAGCTTGCGCGCCACGGCCACCTTCGCGCGTTTCTTTGCGTTCTTGCCACCTCGCTCGGCGAGCTTGATGCCCCAGCGACGCAGGTCGCTGTCTTTTCCGAAT
>DATATI010000054.1 GCA_036268875.1 Polyangia bacterium
CGACGCGAGTATTTCGGCTCCTCCAAATTCGGCACATAGACAGGGGTAGGGATGAAGGTTCGGACGATTTCCCATTCTGTGTCCGTCAGGTCCGTTGGATATGTCGGGCGCATACATCTGTTTCACCTATCCGGATCGCGAACGCAATTTTTTGAAAAACTTGTGTATCGGAGACCGCCGGGCGAATCTTAATCGACTCAGCAAATGGGCCAAGGGATGGCGTGTGTCTGCGGTGGCCGAGATTTCCTGTAGGACAGCCTCTAATCGAGGTAGCGACACAAATGCGAGTTGTAATCACGTTGCGGAGCGACACCAAAAAAAAGGATTCGAACCTCTCCCGATTCGCTGGATCGTTGAGCGGACATTCGGATGGCTGAATCGATATCGCTTATTGTCGAAAGAATTCGAGCGAACCATCGTTTCAAGCGAATCCGACATTCAACTACGTATGATACGTCCCATGACGCGCCGCCTGGCATTTGGCTGAGTTATTGCGGCCTTTTCCTCTAGGACAGCCTCTGAGAAAAGCGCGCAACGCGGGGTTCTCAAGCGTCTGGAGGTCGTCGTACATGCCGGGCTTGCCGCCGTACGTCCCGTCGGCAACGTCGGCCAAGAAGAGTTCAATCTCTTCGTTCGGGATGATGTAGCCGATGTTCTGTGTACCGCCGAGCGAGCTGAACGCGAGCCCGATCATCTTGTCGCCCGCGACGGCAGGACCGCCGCTGTTGCCGTGATTGATGGCTGCGTCGATCTGGATGCGCATGCCCCAGACGGGCCGGTTGTAGGCAGCAAACTCGATACGCGAGACGATGCCTTTCGTGATCGCGAGGTTCGAGCCGCCGGTCGGGTAACCGTAGGCCATGACGGCGTCCTTGATGTCGGGTAGAGCGAGCGCGCGAGCCAGAGGTCCGTGTGTGTCGAAGACGCGCTCGTCGTCGAGTTTGAGGAGCGCGAGGTCGATGCCAGGCGCGACGGCATGCGCCGCATCGCAGATGGCCAGATGTCTCTCGAAGCCTTCCTCAGCGCCGTTCGCCGCCAACTCAGCGAGCTCGTGGTCGCCGGTCGCGCGGCCGGCGCGCTCCAGGTGCCAAGCGTCCCAATGTTCAGCCGGGCTTCGCCGCGCGGTCGTCGAGGGAATGGGAAACCGCGTCGGTCCGGGCAACCTCGTGCCCGCACGAAGATGCCCGGTCCGCCCTGAAGGGCAGGGCGTCGCGTCCCGGCGCGAGAACAGGGCTCACCTGCGGCGCGAAGGCATCTCGCCGCCCATACGTGCCCGACGAGCGCGCGAAACAGGCCCGACGCCGGGTGGCAACGCCCGGACCCCGGCATACGACGACAGATCATGTCGAATCCTGCCATCCTTTCAGTGTCGAACGGGCTCAAGGCTGACCAGGTGACTGACCAGTCGCAGGCGTCTTCGCCGCCAGCACCTTCCAGCGGTGAGCCCGACTTGCCGCAATTTCTGAGCGTCATTGAGGTCGCCGCCGTCCTGCGCGTCGATCGCAAGACCGTCCACAAGCTGATCGCCTCCGGTGATCTGCCGCACGTCCGCCTCGGGCGCGTCATCCGCATTCCCGTCGCGGTGCTACACTCGCTGCGCAAGTCCGCGTGACCGTCAGGAGGAATTCATGGCGGTTTATCGCGACAAACGAGACGGAAAATGGCGCTACCGAAAGACGATCGCGCTCCCGAATGGGCGGACGCTCCGCATCAACGGCACACCACCGATCAGCACGAAGGTGGCGGCCGAGGTCGCGGAGCGGAAGGACGTCGAGCGCGCGCTGACGTCGCGGGACGGGCCGATGGAGAAGGAGGTGCCGCGCTTCGACACGTTCGCTCAGGAGTTCCTGGACAAGTACGTCGACGTGAAGAACAAGCCGTCGGAGATCGGCACGAAGCACTCGATCTTTCGCCATCACCTGCTGCCGAGGTTCGGCAGCAAGAAGCTGGACGAGATCGACGCGGAGGCCATCGCCGGCTACACGAGCGCCGCGCTCAAGAACAAGAAGTCACCCAAGACGATCAACAATCACCTCACGGTGCTGCGCCGAACGCTGGCCATCGCGGTGAAGTGGGGACGCCTCGACCACGTCCCGGCGATCGACTGGCTGAAGGCGCCCAAACCGCCCTTCGACTTCCTGGACTTCAGCGAGACCACACGACTGGTCGACGCGGCGGAGGGGGAATGGCATACGGTGATTCTGATCGCGCTCAAGACAGGGATGCGTCAGGGAGAGCTGCTCGCTCTCCGCTGGGAAGACGTCGACCTCGTCGCGGGCAAGCTCAGGATCACGTGCTCGGTCTCGAGGGGAGTGATCACGACGCCGAAGAGCGGGAAGCCACGCGAGATGCCGCTTTCAGATGCCGCCGTTCGGGCGCTGAAGGCTCATCGGCATCTGCGGGGGCCGCTGGTCTTCTGCGACGTGGAGGGGCAGATGCTCACCAAGGGGGCGTGCAAGTGGCCTCTGAAGCGAGCGTACAAGCGGGCGGGGCTGCGCGAGGTGGGGTGGCACATGCTGAGGCACACGTTCGCTTCACACCTCGTGATGCGAAACGTGCCGCTCAAGGCGGTCCAGGAACTGCTCGGTCACGCCACGATCGAGATGACGATGCGCTACGCACACCTCAGCCCGGATGCGCGCCGGGACGCGGTGGGCGTGCTCGATCTGCCCGCGCCGGATCGGACGCAGGCGCCCGATCCGGCTGACAACAGGCTGACAACGGCACCTGTCAGTCGCGTTAGCAATTGAAATCGTATAGGAAAACAGTGGAGGCGCCGGGAGTCGAACACGTCCATCAACCCCGGCATTTCGAGTGCTTGCACGATTCTCGGCGCTTTCCGCAGCAGTTGAGTTGGAACCAGTTGTTTGGAGTTTGGTCCAGTTGGTTCTGTTTGGGCAACCGTTGGGCAACGGTCCGAGAGGACAGACGAAGGACTTTTCGCCTACCCTTGTGCCGATCGCGCAGACCGTCGTCACAGCGGCGCCGTAGTCGGGAGTTGGCGCTTTTGCTGGAGTGATTCGCCCCGCCCGCCGACGGACTCGGCGCCGCCATCGAACATGAGCGTCGGCGGCGATCGACTTCTGTCGGTGCGCGAGACGGCCAACCCTCTGGGTCTGTCGACAGCGACGGTATGCGACTCTGCGACGTCGGGAGTTGCCCCGCATCCGAATCCTAAACGACATTCGAATTGCGCCCGCCAACCTTGAACCGTTGGTGGCCGAGCGACGAGCTAAATCGGTTGGCGGCGATGCCTACGGCGGCAGGGCCCTCACCGCCCATGTTGGCGCTTCAGGCTCCAGCGTGCACTTGCCTCGTGCCGCGCGCGCGACCAGACGAGGACGCCTCCACGGCTCCGACGTATCGAGGATCCGGCAGCGATCGAACACGCGAACCGCCTCAGCCAGGTTCGCCAGAGCGGCCACGTACCCAGCGCGGATCTCGGTTTCAGACGCAGCATGTCCACCCGCCTGGGCACGCTGGAGTACACGTTCGATGTTGATGTCCGGTGAGGTTGTGCACAAGAACGTGAGGGCCGTGCGGAAGCCACTGGTTCCGCGCCCGCTCTGCCTGACGCACTGACACCAGCGTTCGCATCGTGGTTTCCACGGCGAAGCTCCGCCTGCCGTCGATGTGCTCGGCCACGAACGTCTCGCACTGTTGTGAGACGGCCTTTCGCACTGTCGGCGGGATCGCGCGGTAGCTTCCAACGATCTGGGCGCATCGATCGTCGATGCTGAACGCGTCCACGCCCAGGGCGGCGACGGGGAAGAACGTGCTCTTGCCGCTTCCCGGCGGCCCCGCGAATACGAGCATGACCGGGTGAGCGGCGGGTCTCGACACGACCACGGCGCCTCAGCCGGTCTCGACGCTGGTCAACGAGGTCGGAAGCATGTCGGGGGGCAGCTCACGCGAGACAAGTTGCCCATCGCCGTCGATCACGCCCATCTGTTCGAGCCGCGCCCGCGCTTGCCGCATACGTCGTTCGGCCATGGCATCCATGCGCGTATCCCAGGTGGCGGCGTCCGCCTCGTTGTCGAGATCGAGATCATCCACGCGGGCTTCGGGGATCGGAGATTCGTCGATCTTGGCCAGCATTGCTTTGATTTTAGCATCCCGCCTAACGATGTCCTGCGCAAGTTGCCATATTCGCAGCTTGAATCGTGGGCGAGACGTTACCTGTCATAGACTGCCTATGTGCTTGCCGGTGGAGGCGGTGATCGGATAGGACGCCACGATCGGCTGGGATATGCTTTCTGTCGCTGTTGGGACAGCGGCTGTTGGCTCCATGGCGGTGCCCAGGAGCCGCGCCATTCCTTCGAACAACGACATCAGGGCGCGCGCTGCGTGGGATGGCGCCTCAATCCGGATTCCACCATCTGCGCTGCGTTTGATGCTGAGTGCTCTGAGCATGTGTCCGACAGACTCCTCGGCATCGCCGATGGCGGAAGGGAGCGAAGGCGCGTCCGCCTCGCTCCTCTCGGTCTGGCCGCTGCTGGTCACCGGCGATTGTGCGACGACGTCGTCATCTGCCAACGCCATCGCCTCCACCCCATCGGTTGGCGCCGGCGCGGCTGCGTCGACGCCGGGCTGATCTTCAGCCTCGGTCCCGACGAACGCGGGTGCGTGCCCGGCGGCTGGCTCCACCCCCAGCCGTTCGAGGACCACACCAAGGGCGCCTGCGCGATCGAACTGGATCTGGTCGGTCGTTCCGTCGAAAAGTCCCTTGAACAGGGCGCGTTTGCCGGCGACAAGACCGGCGATCCGCTCTTCGATGCAGGCCCGACTGACCAGGTTGTAGACGTCGATCGGTCGCTTCTGGCCGAGACGATGGATTCGCCCGATACGCTGCTCGAGCACGGCGGGGTTCCACGGGAGCTCGAGATTGACGCAGGCGTTCGCCGCTTTCTGTAAATTCAGGCCAACGCCGCCCGCGTCGGTGAGAAAGAGGATGGCGGTTTGGGGATCGTCGTGAAAGTCGACCAGGTTCTGCGTGCGCCGGCGCGCCCCTTCCTGACCCGTGAAGAACAACGCCCGCAGCCCCCCTGCGGAAAGCAGCAGATCGGACACCGACCATGCCGCAAGCTCCAACATGCGTCGCCACTGGCTAAAGACGACGATCTTGCGCTTTTGGGTGACCACCAGGTTCGAGACCAACTCGCGAAACTCGACCAGCTTCGGGGCGGCGAGCGACTCGACGAGCTTGGGTTCCGGGGCCCGGTCGCGGATCGCCGGCCAGGTCGACAGGAAGTTGAGCTGGGCCATGCCATTCGCGATCACCCGCTGGGTGAGCAGCAGCGACATGAGCCGCAAGAACTCGCCTTGGGTGAGCGGTCGTCGTTGCGCGATCCGGGCGAGCTTGGCGATGGGCTGGTTGAGATCGTCGTGGGCTTCGCGCTGCTCGGCGGTCAGCTCGACGGGGATCACGGTGTCCTGTCGTACCGGAAGCTGGGACAGCACTTCGCTTCGCACGCGGCGAAGCAAGACGGGCGCAAGGCGCTTTCGTAGCAGGTCCAGGTTTCGCGCCCCGATCACCTCCTGTTTGCCGTCGGCGTACGTGCTGTGCCACGGCACCAGTCGCCATTTTGGTTCGAGCGCGCGGTCGTCTACCCATTCGACGATGGAGGCCAGCTCTTCGAGTCGGTTCTCCATTGGCGTGCCAGTCAGGACCAATCGGAAGTCGGGCTTGAGGCGTTTGACGATGAGTGCGGTCTTCGTCGCCCAGTTCTTTATTCGCTGTGCCTCGTCGAGCACCACCAGGTCGGGCGCCCAGGCGGTGATGACGTCGAAATCGCGCACGACCTGTTCGTAGTTAGTGACCAGGAAACCTCGCTGCGTCGACCGGTAAAGCGAGCGCCGATCCTCAGCGCCTCCTTCCACCAGGCGCAGGGGCGCATCGGACACCGCCTGCCACTCGCGCTCCCATTGCGGTTTCAACGACGCGGGCACAACCAGCAGCCCGCGGCGGACAACACGGGCGTCGTATAGCGCGCCGGCTCCGACGATAGCCTGCGTGGTCTTGCCAAGTCCCATATCGTCGGCGAGCACCAAGCGCCCCTCGGCCAGAAAACGCCTGATGCCTTCCTTCTGATAGGAATAGAGGCGCCGCTTGGCGCGGCCGAGGGCCTGCCGGATTCGGGGCGCTGCCACGCGGAGGCGCCGCAACCGTTCGAGCCGCGTCCTCTCTTCGACCAGTACGGCGCGTGCGGCGGGATCAACGGACGCATGCGCCTTGCGGGCGTGCGCTTGCAAGCTGCGCACAAGGTGCATACGAGCCTCGGGGTCGGCGATGTGAGTCGCCTTCAGACTCCCATTGCCGGCCGTGGTTGGGTGAAAGAGGCCTGCAATCGCTGAAGGGAACGCCGGGGCAGCGTGTCCGTTGCCGTGCGGCCGGCTAAGGCAAAGCCCTTCCAATGGATCGGTCGATGCCGGCGGCGCGCGGGTAGCGTCCCAAACGATCTGACCGGCACGCGACGGTGCCATTGGTGTTTTCACCTTCTGGCCAAAAGCGCGTGGCCTTCTTGCCAGGTGTTCCAGCACGGCCAGCAGGTGCTTGCAAAGGCCAAGTGCGCCACGCAGGAAGTCGGCGCAGTCGCACGAGCCGCGCACCGGTACCAAGGAAGCAAGCCTCACGTCATACGGCAACGTCCCGTCCGCGTCCGCCCGCCCGAGGACATAGCGTCCCCACGGGTCGCGCCGCGGTCCGCTGACGACGGCGATCTCTTGGGTGCTGATCGAGGCGACCCGGCGGAGGATCGCTTCCAGCGCCGCGCGCCGCACCGGCCAATCCCACTCTCCCGGTAGCGCGAGCACGGATCGCACCAGTATTTCGGCGGGAATGTGCAGCGTTCGTCGACCGGCGATCTGCAAAAGCGATTCGTACGCCTCAGCGCCTTTCGCGGGCGAATCCATGACGGCGATTGCATCCTGCATGCAGTGTTTACTGCCAGGAAGGTCGCTCGGTGTCTATCAAGATCCCGCCGGCGTGTGGGTCCAGATCGCGCAAGAGCATGTCGACCACAGCCTCCTCATGCACGCCCCGGCCGCGCTGGCGCATCGCCTCGCCCAGCGTCACATCCCACAATGGAACAACCGGGGTACCGGTCAGGGCGGCGCTCCCTTCCGCCTGCCGATAGTCGTCGGTTCCCATCCGCCACGGCGTCGCCCCGAACTTCCGGATCATGGCGTTGGCCATTTGGATGCCTGGCCAATCGAAGTCGCCATGATAGGCGATGGCAACGCCGGCTTGCCGCAGCTGCGACAGAAGCAGGCGCATGGCGGTCTTGGGTTGTCCGTCCGTGCACAGCAGCGGACGCGCCCGGCGTCCCAGGCGGTTGGCGGCAGCGGCGACCACGCTGGGATTTTCACAGACGAAGACCGCGGTGCCCCTGATGGACGCAAACGCCGGCGCATCACGCAAAAGCTGGCGAGTGCTCAGCCGGTAGGGCTCGCCCGTCTCCGCCGCCAGCGCGAAGGCGCGCCCGGTGGCGCTGGTGCCGTCGGCGCGGAGATTCAGGACCAGCACCGGGGCGGACAGTTCGTCGGCCAGCACGCCGGCCGCCGCCCAGGCCGCGCGTCGCAATTCGGTGTTGTCAGCCAGCGCCAACCCTTCGCGCATGATGATGGCGCGAAGAACCAACGTGGCCAGCGGCGCACCAGCATCGAGAGCGTGGCTGTCGCCAACCGCCTGCGCCGCCAACTCGGCCAGCGGGACGGCCTGCGCCGGCAGGCGCGCGAGCACCGCGACGGCCGCGGTCAGTAGCGCCTTTCCCTCATCCGGATCGCTCGCGGTCAGGCGGCGCAGCAGCCCGCCGGCGGTGACGTCAGCCAGCCACGCCTGCCATGGCGATGCGGCGCCCAGAGCGCGTTGCGCGTCGTCCAGGGCGGCGCGCCACTGGGCTTCGACTTGCGCTTGCTGCTCACGCCGGTTTTCGATCGGACCTTCGATGTCGATCAGCGCCGCGCCGAGATCATCGCCCAGCTCGGCCGCTCGCAACATCGCCGCCAGCTCGTCAAGGTCAACGTGCAGCGACTGACCGCGCGACAGGCGGCCGAACAGTCGCTCGACGGCGCTGCGCTGTTCGGGCGTCGGGTATGGCAGCGTGATCCGTCCCGACAGCGGGGATCCCCGCTCCATGCGGACGCGCAGTCGCGCCCGCACCCACGCCAGCGCCGGGCCTCCCAGCACGGCCAGCAGCCGTTCGCCGGGTGGTGTGCTCACGGCTCTGCCTGGTCGGACAGGGTCAAGCTGGGCGAGGAATGATCGGCGGCCGTTTCGGGTTGGGGCGCACGCGCCCCTGGGGCAGCCACCTCGGCCCGCGTACGCTCGCGTCCGTTCCAGGCGAATCGCGTGACGCCGACGGCATCGATCTCGGGCCGCGCCGCCAGCTGATAGATCGCCGCCGCGGGCAACGTCGGGTAACAGCCCCACTCGCGCTCGCTGGTCATCATGAAATCGAGGTCGAAAGTGGCCAGCAGGCCCATGCACTTGCTGCGCATGTCACTGTCGACACCGACGAACACCTCGTCGAGCAGGATCAGCCTCGGCGCCTTCCGATCGGCGCTGCGATAGTGGGCAGCGGCGGCGGCAAATTGCGGCAGCGTCAGGGCGACCGCCTTTTCGCCGCCGGAGCCGGTGCCATGGGTCCGGCGGGTCAGCGGCTTCCAGCTGCCATCCAGCATTCGCTCGACGCCAAAGTGGTGCCAGCGACGGTAGTCCAGCGCCTCGGCCAGATGATCCTGCCAGGTGCCGCCCAATTCAGCGGCGCGCACGTCGGCGATCCGTTTGCTTAAAAAGCTGCCCAGCGCCTCGCGCTCAGCGGGCGACCAGGTTCCGCCGGCGCGCATCAGGCGGCTTCGGGCCTCGGGAAGTCCGGGCGGGCCATCCTCGATCGGCTTCCAGGCAAAACGCAGGGTCATGCCGGTGCTCATCGGGCGCGCCGAAAGCTCTTCGTTCATCTTACGCACCAAGCTCTCGGCGGCGTGGAGGCGATCGTGCAGGTGCATCGAGACCTCGCCCACCAGGTGATTTTCCAGGATCTCGCGCTCGCGCGCCGACAGCAGCATCTGCCGGCTGGTCACCTCGGCCGCTAGGATCTCCCCGAATTGCGCCATGCTGTGGACTCGCCCCTGGAACGGGACATCCACTGCCACCAGATCGTCGATGAGGGTCGTCGTGGCCTGGTGCCCGTAGGGAAGCAGTGACTGCTCCAGCGTCTGGACTTGCGCGAACAGCCCCTTGCCCGAGCGCTCCCATGCGGCATCTGACGCGTCGATGCGTTCAAGGTTGGCCTCCAAAGTGCGCGCCACTTCCACCGTGCGGGTGGTCGACCAGCCGGACTCTGCTTCGACGGACAGCGCCGGCACGGCGATGTTGATCAGCCGCGCGCCGGCCAGCCGCACCAGGGCCGCCGCGGCGACGTCTCGTTCGCGCTCGTCGTTGTCGCGCGCGGCGGTGGCGCTCTCGATCTCGGCCCGGGCGCGGGCGGTGCGTTCGATGGCCTGACGCTCGCGTGCGCCCAGCTCATTTCGCGCCGCCCGAAGCGCCCGCGCGTATCGTTGCGCTTCGCTGTAACGGGTCAGAATCTCTTCTGCGGCGGCGCCGACTGACGTCTCCAGCACGTCTCGTTCGGCTGCCTGGGCTGCAGCTTGCGCTTCTGTTTCGATGGACTGCGCGCGCGCGGCCTCCTCTTCGACGCGCGCTTCGTCGGCCGCAGCGCTCGCGTCCGTGGCGCGCTGGTGGGCTCCCCGTTGCTCCTTGAGGGCCGGGCCCAGCGCGGCGATCTCGGCGCCGTAGGTCGCGATGGCGTCCTCCAGCGGCACCAGATCATCGCCAAGATCGCGCAACCCTAGATCGCCGGCCGCCTCGTCCCGTGCCAGGCGACGGGATTGCCGTTCCGCGCGCGCGTCGATCGCCCGGCCTTGCGCCTCGGCCAGCCGCGCCCGCACCATCCGCAGTGCGCGCCCGCGGGCCTCCAGCTCCGCGGCCGCCACTCGAACCTGTTGATCGTCGGGGGCCGCCTCGGCCTCGGCTTGCGCCGCCGCTCGTCGGTGCTCGATGGCGGCGATCTCGGCCAGCGACGCGCGCTCCTCGACTGCGACTGCCGTGATCAACGCCGCCAGCTCGTCGAGGCGCCGCCGGCGTGCCGCTGCCCGGGCTCCCTCGCCGATGTGCGCTGCGGCCGATTTCGTGAAACGACCGTCAAGCGGACCCAGGCGGAATCGCCCTTCAACGTCGACCCAGTTCGTCGCCCCGGACGCGCCACCAAGGCCGATGCGCGCCAGCATCGCCGTCACCACCTCGTCGCTGACACTGGCAGCCAGCGGATCGCGCCGGTCCACCGCCGGTACCAACACCGTGCCCAGGTGGGCGTCGCCCGGCAGCGACGCTCCGTCGGCGACCAGCACGGCGTCGTTCTCCCCGGTGGGCAACAGTTCTCCCTCGGGGGTGATCCAGGCGTCCAGCAGGCCGGCCGCGTCCAGCGCCGCTTCCAGGCCCGCCCGCGCGTCGGGAGAAACCTCCGGCGAGAAATCCACCAGGCGCCACAAAGGCGCCCCCGGTCGCACCAGCCGCGGTCCGGGATCCCGGGTGGGAAGCGTCGGTGGTGGATGGTGTCCACCCGAAAACAGGTGCGCCTCCTCGTCGCGCAGCTCCGTCAGCCGGGCGCGCTGCTCGGCGAGACCGGCGTCGGCCGCTGCCCGCTCGCCCGCCATTCGATCGAGCGCCGCCGCAAGGCTGGCGGACACCGTCGCTGCGATCGGTCCGCGCGCGGAGGGATCATCGGCCCAGGCGCCCAGCGCATCGATGATCGCCTCGGGGCCAGGGGGCATGAGCAAGCGGGCGGCTGACGCCCAACCCCGGTAGGCCGCCACCAATTTCTCCAGCACCTCGGCGCAGGCCGCGGCCGCCTCCTTCTGGGCGGTGGCCGCCTCGTCCACGTCGGCCGTCAGGCCATTGACCGCCGCCTCCGCGTGCGCGAGCGCGCTTTCCGCCCGGCGCAGGTGCTGATCGAGCTCGCGCAGCCGTCGCAGCGCCCGCCGGCGATCATCCAAGAGCGACGCAAGCGCCCGCAGAAGTTCCGGCCCGTCCAAGACCGCTGGCGCCGCCGCCAGCGGCGCCGTGACGGCGGCGTTCCGCGACGCCACGCCGGCAGTGGCGGCGGCCACTTGCAGTCGGTGGCCGCGCGCCGTCAGATCCGCGTCCGCCGCTTGAGCGGCAGCGCGGGCTTCATCCAATTCGCGGTCCCGGCGCGCCCGCAGCATGATCCGACGCTCCGCCTCCGCTTGCCACCTTTGCAGCTCGGCGATTGCGCGCTCGGTTGCCTCGCGCGCCCGACGCAGGGCCTGGGCGTCTTGCATAGCGGGGCTGGCTGCCAGGGCTTCTACCGTCGCCAGCGCCGATTCCTCGTCGACCCGCGCCTGGGCTCGGGCCGTCGCCACCGCTCCTTCTTCGATCGTCGCTTGGCCGAGATCCCTCTCCGCCTCGCGCAGACGGCGCATCGATGCTTCGTAAGCGGAGTGCTTGCCGCGCACCACCTGCGCGCGCCGGCGGGCGGCGATCTGCGCGTAGCGACGATACTCGACCAAGAACTGCTCCACCGCCCCAAGTGCCGCACGAAATCCGGTCAGCGCTTCTTCATCACCTTCCAGACCGCGGAACGCTTCTGCGACATCCGCCACCATCTGTGGCGACGGCGGGGGGAGGGCCTCGGACAGCGCCATCGACAAGCGATCCTCGTCAAGCTGCCGCGAAAGTTGCGGTTGGCGCAACTGCACCAGCAGATTGACCAGCGCTTCGTACCGGTAGCGACCCAGGCCGAACAGCGCGCGATCGACTTCGTCGCGGTACGCCGCCGCCGTGGTGTGCACGCTTCCCGCCTCGCCGATCGCCTCGTCCAGACGGTCGCGCGACAGCGCGTGACCGGCGGATGTGACCAGAAAAAGATCGCGTCCGATCCGCTGCCGGGTGATGAAGAACCACTTGCCCGTAAGGCCGCGACCGCCGACAGCCGACAGCCCGCAGCCCAGCGTGACGAACTCCTCGCCACCGGGCGCTTCGGGGGCGCGGCGCCCGAACTCGACCCAGGTGTATCCCATGCGATCTGGATGGCGGCCCCCCATCAGGAGATTCCACTCCACGCGCTTGGCCGGATCCCCGTCCGGCTCCATGCGGTGCGGGGCCACTTCGCCGTCGAACAGAAATGGTAATTGCAGTGCCAGCACGCGCGACTTTCCCGTGCCGTTGTTTCCCCGCAGCAGCAGATGTCCGTCCTCGAACCAGAACTCCTGATCGTCGTAGCGATAGATGTTGACGAGGCCGCTGCGCAGCGGCTGGAACCGCTCGCGCCCCGGGGCCGGCAGCGGCGCGCTCATTCGAACAGTCCCTTTTGCGTCGGCGTGCGGCGTTCGCGGGGCGGGCGCACCGTGGGCGGCAGAAGGCGAAAGCGGCCCAGCGCCGGCAACGGCATCACCCCGTCGCCCATTCGGCGCACCAGGCGCAGGGCTTCCAGTCGGCCGAAGGCCTCCCGGGCCAACGGAACCTCGGCGCCAGGAAGAAGAGCGTCCTTGCGCCAGTGGGTGCGGTGCTCGCGTTTTTTCACCGCCAGATGCGCCACCACCGCGGCCATCGGAACTGCGCCGACATTCGGTTCGGAACCCGTCTGAGGGTTCCGAGTCAATTGCCGCCGCGCCTCGGCGGCCAAGAATTCGGCCACCAGCAGGGTCGCGTGTCCTTCGGTCCCCTCGTCGGGCATCCCCTGATCGGTGAGGACCCCGTCGGGATCGACCAGCGCGATTCCTTCCCGGCGGGTTTCTCCCAGCAACCCCGTCGCCTCCTGGATCTGGCGCAGCAGGTGCGCGCGCTGACTGGTCAGGTAGGCGCGTTCTTCGACGTTGAGATCGTCGTAATACATCACGGGATCGTCCAAGAGCCGCCGGGTCAGCGTCACGCGCAGGCGGTGGTTGCGCGCCTCTTCCCCGTCGGGGATAGGCTCTTCGACGATGGCTGCGATGCGATCTTCAAAGGAACCGGCCGCGATCGTCGACGGACCGCGCCGCACCGACAGCAGGGCCGCCAGGGCGGGGCGGTTGACGTTGTAAAGAACGTCTCCCCGACGTTCGACGAAGTGTTCTTCCTGGCCGTGCACGCGCACCAGCACCCGCAGATCAAGGAGCAAACGCACCACGTGGACCAGATCGCGGCGCGCCTCGCGCCCGTCCAGATCAAACGTCAGGCCGGCCACGGCAAACGCCGGCTCGCCGGCCACCGCCGAAAGGACATCGCGCGCCACATTGCCGAGCGTGATCTGACGGTCAGCGCGCTCAAGCGCCGCCAGGGCAAGACAGAAAAGGGCGTATCGCCGGCGCGAAAACGGAATGCCGCTGGTGCGATCGATCGCGCCGCGGGTGGCATCCGCCAGATCGCCAGGCGTCTTTCGCAGCCGCGCCAGCTCGGGCTCGATCTGCAACATCCAGCCACAGTTGCGGCCAAGCCACTCTCGCAGCCAGACGGCGTGTTGCCGCACCAGCGCCAGGGACTCACCGTCGGATCCGGATGCCGCCAGGAGCGGCCTGGCCAGCAACGCGCGCATGGCCTGCCGTCGCTCAGCGATCACCTGTTCCGCCAGTGCGCTCACGATGCCGCCGCATCCTTCGTGGGCGCAAAGGCGTCGATGATGGTGACCACGAAGTCGGGCGTGCGCAGCGAGCCGATGGCGGTCTCCAGCACCGTTTCTGCTCCGTCCACGGGTGGCTCAAGCCGGATGAGAAGGCTGCCATCGGTAGACGCGGTCTCCACGACATCAGAGTCGCGGACCCGGCCGGCCAGCGCTTCACCCAGAAGATCCAAGAGCAGGTCGAACTCTGCCCGGCCAAGAGTGCCGAGGGCCGACATCCGCAGTGGGCGGCCGATTGCCAGGCGCCGGCGCGCCTCTTCGATCTGCGCCGCCTCGTCGCGCAGCAGCGCCGTCAGAGTCGCTTTCTCCGCAGACCGATCGATGACCCGGCTGGGCGGGCCCGGTCGAGTGTATTTCCCTGACTCGCGCAGCCGTGGCGAGATATCGATCGGGGGCGCCTCCAGCCAGCTCGCCTGCGCCGGCACCGGCGACAGATCGCGCGCCGTCAGCGTTTCCTGATCGACGGTCAGGTGGCGCGTGGGAGCCAGCGCAAAAGCCGCTCGCCACAGACGATGAGCGTCCTCGTCGCGGGGCGCTTCCGCAAACCAGATCGCTAGCGCTCTCAGATCGGCGGCGCGATCGCTGCGGGCCACGCGCCGGTCGTTCAGGCTGGCCACCGCGGACAGCAGCGCGGGTATGGCCGCGCGGGCGCGCTGGCGCAGCATCTCCGCCTGGCATGGTTCGCCGTCGCTCTGGAGGAACCATGACCGCAAACCCTGCCAGCGCGAGGTCCATGCGGATTCGGCCACCGCCCGATCGGTCTCTGACGGCGCCAGCGCGTCCGCCAGCTCGCGGCGCGCTGCCGCCGCCAGTAGGCCGGCCAGCCCGCGCTCTTCGAGGCGTAACAGCAGGGACGAAATCTCGGCGGTGGCCAGGACCAGCTCGCCGATGAACCGCTCCAAATAGTCGATCAGCGATTGCTTGTAGGCCAGCAGCGCTTGCAGCGACAGGCCGTGCAGATCAATCGTGCGCTGCAGGCTGCTCATGAAGGCCTGGGCCTTTGCAGTCAGCTCTTCGAATCGACCGCGCAGGGACAGCAAAACCCGGTGCGCCTTGCCCTCGTCCGGCGCTCCGCCGTCGGCCAGCGCCAGCAGCTCTTCCAGCAAGACGCGGATGTCGGCCAGCGCCACCGCCTGCAGCTCTCCTCGTTCGCCCAGCGTCCGCTCAAAGAACGCCACCGCGCGCTCGGCCGCCTCCCCGGTGGGCGTCAGCTGATAGAGGTGCCGCGGCCGATAGAACTCCTCAACGGTCGCCACGTCCGCGGTGTCGGGATGCGCTTCCAGATTGTTCCACTCGACCAACTGCGCCAGCGCCGCTGCGATCGACGCCGCTTCTTCAGCGAACCCTGCCTCGTTGAGCGCCCGATCGACGTCGCCTTGGCGCAGGTGAAGCGCGAAGCGCTGTTTTGCCCGGACGAAGCCCTCCAAGATCGCGCGATAAAGCGGAGCGCGGTCTGCGTTCAGGTGCGCGAAGGCTTTGTGTTGATACGGCACGACGTTGTTCCGGTGAGCCGGCGAGAATAGCGCAGCTTGGGGAAGTTGGTCCTGCTGGTCACGGCTGGGGTCAGCCGGCTATAGAAACGGACGCGACGGCCACGTGGGGTGGTACTCAGGTGACGCCCCCCCGCTTCCCTCTAAGCGACCTGACCACTGCCGACCAGAACCGTCGTCTCTCCTTTCGGTGCTTCATGCGCACGAGACTGCATCACCCGCGCGTCCCCCTGACGCCGATGGTCGAACGCGTACGTTGCGGTGCAAAGGGAGCCGCCCGTCGTCCAAGAAGCGCTGGAGCGCCGTGCGCCGGTTGACGGCATAGCCGATCCCCTTGGCGGTGGGCGTTTCATCGAGGACGCGCCCAGCCTCTTCCTCGTTCCAAGTAGAAAACGCGTCGGCGATGGGTTTGGACTCGGCCCACCAATCTTCCCGTCGTCGTAGGTACCAATGCCGGAGACGGAAGGCGCCGTTATCGAGACGATCACGCCTTCGATGACATGCGCTAAGGCGCGTTTCCCTTAAGCCTTGAATCGCCATGTCCGCAGCTCACCCAGATTTTCTTGGGCAACGGGTGGGCAAAAAAAACCCCGGCGCTCCGCAGCTAAATGGCCGAAAACTCGTTGATTTAAAGTGGAGGCGCCGGGAGTCGAACACGGCGCATGCCATGACGACGAGTGACGGTGAGTGGCCACGAGCGGCAGATTCTGAGCAGAAATCGCCCGGTTACGCCGAAGGAGGCAATTCATCGATTCCAGTGAGTATTTGTGAGTGGCGCGGGTGGTGTAGCGAGGTAGCAGAACCCATCGCGGACGCGCTGGCGGCGATCGACGCGGGGAGGGTCGAGATCGCGCGGGAGCGCTTGGAGACGCTGCTTCGATGGTGCGCTGAAATCGGCGCCGCTCAGCGTGGCGGCGGGCCGTGACCGCCGTGGCCGCAAGCCTTGTTCGTTCGCCTGCGATCGAGCCCACGGATGTCACCAACTCCTCGCTCTGACTCCAGTTGACGACCATCTATTGCGGCGTGGAACGTGGCCGGTCCACCGGCGGCGCGAGCTCCTTCGCGGTCGACAGCAGCGTCGATCGCAGCGGATCCTTTGCTCGAGCAATCAGTTCTTGCGCGAAGAGCAGCAGACAGTCTTCGTCGGGGCGGATGCGCTCACCGGCGGGGCAGGTTTTCTGAATGTCTGCACCTACACCGACCCCTTCGATTTCGGCGCCGCCCGAGGCCAGCAACCGCCCGTTCGCCAGAACGAGGCCCAGCAATTCGGGATCGCGTTCGGCCTGGACTGGAGCGGGCGTCGGGGCCTGCTCCTTTCCGTCGATCACGTCTTGGATGAAATCCCGATCAGAAGCCGCCTGGCGACGGGGAGGCGACCCCAGCGGTCCCTTCGCGACGTCGAACAGGACCCGGATCGTGGCAGCTCCTGCCGTGGGCTCACCCACGACGACGCCCCGCCCGAGATTCTTGATGCCTGCAGCGACCAGCTCGGATGCGGATGCGGTCCGATGGTTGACGAGTACCACCAGCGCGCCACCGGGTTCGTGACCGTCGTTCCGTGCGACGAACTCTTTGCGCTGTTGACTCCCTCGCTCCTTGTTGACTGCCGCCCCGAGCGATCCTTCCTTGATGAAGGCGTCCGCCACCTTGATGGCCTCGTTGAGGAGCCCACCCGTGTTGTCGCGCAAGTCCAAGACCAGCCCTTTGACGTGCTCCGCCTCGGACTTCGCTAACCAGCGCTCGACCTCCGCCGACACGCCCGGCCCAAAGCTTTCGAGCCGCGCGTATGCGACGACCGACCCCGGCGCCACGCGCCGGGACACGACCGATAGGATCCCTGCGCTGGCGCTACCCGCCTTCGTAGCTTCCTGCGAATGGACCGTCTCTCCGTCCGCCCTGGGTGGCGGCTGACCCTTCGCGAGAGGCGGGCGTACCTTCTGGTACGTTTCCACGTCGAGCAGGGCCGACCGCCCGTCGAGCGCCGACAGCATTCCGTTGGTGGCCGCGAATTCGATTCTAAACAGCGCGTCCGCCGACTGGGCGCCTGGCGCCGCCGGTCCAAGATTCCCCTGCACGAACCGAAGCGCGTCCCGCAACGTGCTGCGCAGGTTCCACGGCGCGTCGACACGATCGAGGTTGAGGGTGCAGCGCTGGTCGCTGACGGTTATCGTCACCCAGCGGGGCGGCTTGGCGGAGTCGCCCTCGACCATGACGTCCTTCTCCTGCAGTGCAACCGCCTGAAGCGCGCCGACCACCAGTTCGCGCGCTCGAGGCCCCAGGTCCACCGGGCTATTCTCACGGACGTAAAACAGCGTCTTCGAAAACACGGGAAGCTGGCTCAGGTCGTAGCTACCATCCACCCGCGCCGGCAAGGGGCAGTTCGTGGATCGGGGTCCTCGGAACGGGGCTGGGCTGGGGCGCACGAGTGATCGACTGGCCTTCCGGCGCTTGAACCGGCGCCAAGGTGGGGGCACCGGCCCCAGCCGAGGTCACACATCCGGTGGCAATGGCCGCCACCACGAGAGAGACGAAGGTGCAGCACAGCGCTCGTGTCGTGTCTAACATCATGTGCCGGCCATCGTAGCACCGGCGGCAAGCCATCGAGCCATCGGTGTTGCGATGCGTATGCGTAGTGACCGCAGGACGAAGGTGGGTCGCGCGCCCTCTTGAATGGTATACGCTATTAGCGTAGTATCTCCGCTATGAAACAACCGCTTCAGACCGTCGTCGAGACGACGGAGTTCCTGGCGCGGTCCTCCAAGTTGATGTCCGACGAGCAGCGTGCCCGAGTCGTGGAGATGTTGGCCCGGGATCCCGAGTGTGGCGAGATCATCACGGGAACGGGGGGCGTGCGGAAGGTTCGCATCGGGCTGGAGGGGCGTGGAAAGAGCGGCGGGGCGCGCGTCATTTACTACTTTCACAGCGACCGGCTCCCAGTGTTCGCGCTGACCGTATTCGCGAAAAACGAAAAGGCGAACCTGAGCCCCGCGGAGCGAAACGCAATGGCCGCGGTGGTCCGGGCCATCAAGCAGCAACTGGAAAGGTGAGAATCATGAGCAAGAAGGCATTCGATTCGATCATGGCGGGCCTCCAGGACGCCCTCGCCTACGCAAAAGGCGACAAGGCGCGCGGGCGGACGACTACGTTCGACGCGCGCGATCTCGACGTCGGGAAAGTGCGTGGCAAGGTCGGCCTTTCACAGGACGAGTTCGCACGGGCCTTCGGTGTGAGCGTGGGGACCCTTCGAAACTGGGAGCAGAAGCGGGTGCGGCCGGACGGACCCGCGCGCGTCTTGCTCACCGTGATCGATCGCGATCCGGTCTCGGTGTTGAAGGCGTTGCGCATCGGTCCCAAAGGCGCGGCCCCCAGGCGCCGACGCGCTGCCTAGGTGTCCGTCCGCTGGGGCGCAGTCGACGGCTGGACGGATCTGACCGGACGTTGCGTTCAGTTGACGGGGGCGGGAGCCGGTGCGCCGGTGGTCGCGGCAGCCTGACGCGCAGCCTTCCACGCGGCCGGGAGCATGGCCGG